>DATKBQ010000570.1:0-6764 GCA_035546375.1 Planctomycetota bacterium
CATGTCCTCCCTCGAGGCCGGGCGCATCGATCTGGAGAGCCGCCGCTTCTGCATCCGCGACTGCGTCGAGAGCGTGGTCGAGCTGGTCCATCCCGCGGCGGCCCAAAAGGGACTCGAGCTCGCTTGGTGCGTCGACCCGTCCGTCCCGCGGGCCTTGATCGGCGACGACGCGCGGGTCTCGCAGATCCTGCTCAACCTGGCCGCGAACGCGATCAAGTTCACCGCCAGCGGCGAGGTCCAGATCGAGGTACTGCGCGAAGCGGACCTGCGCGGCCGCGTCGCGCTGAAGGTGCTGGTACGCGACAGCGGGATCGGCATCCCCCAGTCCAAGCAGGAGCTGCTCTTCAAGCCCTTCAGCCAGATCGATTCCTCGGCCACGCGCAAGCACGGCGGGAGCGGGCTCGGCCTCGCCATCAGCCGGCGCCTGGCGCGGTTGATGGGCGGCGACATGGGCGTGGAGAGCGTCGAGGACGCCGGCTCCACCTTCTGGTTCACGCTGTCCCTCGAGGCGGAGCCCGGCGCGGAGCGGCGCCGGCCGCTGGGGGGCGTCACGCTGCTCGCGCTGGCGTCCGCGCCCTTCCAGCGCCGCGCGATCTCGGGCGTCGTCGCGGCGTGGGGCGGGGCGTGCGAGTTCGCCGAGCGCGGGGCGGACGCGCGCTCGCCCTTCAGGGTGCCGGCCAGCGATGGGAGCGACCTCGGGGGGAGCGACCTCGGGGGGAGCGACCTCGGGGCGCTCTTGATCGACGTCAAGGCCCTCGGGGACCTGCCCCGCGACGCCCTGGCCGCGATCGACGCCGAGCCGCGCCTGGCGAGCGTTCCGCGCATCCTCCTCTTCGCCCACAACGGATTCGACCATGCCCACGAATTGGCGCGCTCGGGGCTGGACCTGTGCCTGCCCAAGCCGCTGCGCCGCTCGACGCTCCTCGCCGCCCTGGAGCTGGCCGGGACGCGCGCGGCGCGCAACCACCAGCCCGCTGCGGCGGCCAAGCCGACCGCCGCTCCGCCGGCGGCCTCCGCCGAGCACCACGACGTACACGAGGACAACGCGATGGATTCCTGTAGCGACGAGCCCCTGCTCGACATGGGCGTGATCGCCATGCTCAAGGAGCTCGGGGGCGCCGAGGAGCCCGAGCTCTTCGAGGAGCTGATCGAGCTGTTCATCAAGGACTCGCGGCATCACCTCGAGGAGCTCGCGGAAGCCCTGCGCTCGAGCGACTCCGAGCGGCTCGAGCGCACCGCGCACACGCTGAAGTCGAGCAGCGCCAACATCGGCGCGCGGTCCCTGTCGCGCCTGTGCGCCCGGATCGAGCAGCTCGGCCGGGCGTGCCGGGCGGGCGAGGCGGCCGCGCTAGTCTCGATGGCCGGACAGGAGTACGCGAAGGTCGAGCGGGCGCTCGCTTCGCCGGGAGCTTGAGCGCCGCCGGGCGAGGAGACGCGAGAGGACCCATGGACCCCAAGCAGCTGGACGAGCTGAAGCTGACCGGTGCCCTGCCGTCGCCGAGCGGCGTGGGCATGCTCATCCTCCAGCTCACGCAGGGGGACGATTACGCGATGGGCGAGATCACGCGCGTGATCCGCTCCGATCCGGCCCTGGCCGGGCGCATCCTCAGGCTCGCCAACTCCTCGCTGCACTCGGGTCTCGAGCCCGTCCGCACGGTGAACGACGCGGCGATGCGCCTGGGCGTGTGCACGGTGCGAAACCTGGCCCTGGGCTTCACGCTGGTCAGCGGCTACCGCTCGGGCGCCTGCACGGGCTTCGATTACGAGGGCTACTGGTCGCACTCGCTCGCCAGCGCCGTGGCGGCGCAGGCCCTGGCGGCGGAGCTGCGCACGGCGACGCCCGCCGACGCGTTCACCTGCGCCCTCCTGCACGGGATCGGCAGGCTCGCGCTGGCCAGCATCCATCCCGAGAAGTACTCGCTCCTGCTCGCCCGCGCGCGCGCCGAAAGCCTCGGCGACCTGACCGAGCTGGAGCGCGAGGCCCTGGACATCGACCACCGCGAGCTGGCCGGCGCGATGCTGCGCGACTGGAAGCTGCCGGAAGGCTTCGCCTGGGCGGTCGACTCGTTCGAGCGCGCGTCGAGCGAAGCGGCTCCGGACGAGCTCGCAGGCGCCATGATCGCGCTCCTGCGCGCGGCCGTGCGGGTGGGCCACGCGTGCATGGCGCGCACCGGCGCCGGCGGGATCTCCTGGGAGGAGGGCTGGCCGGAGCTGGAGGACCTGCGCCAGGAGCTCGGCCTCTCGCTCGAGCGCTTCGCGATCCTGTGCGATGGAGCGGCGCGCGAGTGGCAGGAGTGGGGCGCGATCATGCAGATCCGCACCAACGAGTCCCCGCACTTGCTCGAGGTGGCTCGCCGCACCGCCCAGACCCCGCGGCTGCCCGCCCGCCAAGACATGGCGGCGCCGGTGGAACGCAAGGGCCTGCGCGTGCTCGCGGTCGACGACGACCCGATCTCGCTGCGCCTGTTGGAGCACCATTTGGCCCGCGACGGCCACACTGTCGAGCGCGCCGTCGATGGACGCCAGGCGCTGACGAAGGCGCTCGAGTCGAATCCGCAGATGGTCTTGACCGACTGGATGATGCCCGAGCTGGACGGGATCGAGCTGTGCAAGGCGCTGCGCCGCACGACGGAAGGCCGCTGCACGTACATTCTGCTCTTGACCGGGCGCGAGGACGAGGACCGGGTGGTCGAGGCCTTCCAGGCCGGCGCCGACGAGTACGTGGTCAAGCCTTTCAACCCGAAGATCCTGCTCGCGCGCGTGCGCGCCGGGCAGCGCATGATCGAGATGCGCGAGCAGGTCGAGCGCGACCGCCGCGAGCGCGCCAAGCAGGTGGCCGAGATGGCGGTGCTCAACCGCCGCTTGCAGGCGGCGGCCCTGACCGACGTGCTCACCGAGCTGCCGAACCGGCGCTACGCGATGCGCCGCCTGGAGCAGGAGGTGGCGGCCTCCAAGCGCTCCGGCAACCCGCTGTCGGTGATCATGATCGACATCGACGAGTTCAAGTCGGTCAACGACCGCTTCGGCCACGACGTGGGCGACCTCGTGCTGCGCGAGACGGCGGGGCTCTTGCAGCGCAACACGCGCAAGGGCGACATGGTCTGCCGCCTGGGGGGCGAGGAGTTCCTGGTGATCTGCACCAACTGCGACCTCGAGTGCGGCGCGCGCACGGGCGAGCGCATCCGCGCCGCCGTCGAGGCGCGCGAGATCGGCGGCGGCTTCGGCGGGCACGTGACGATCAGCCTGGGCGTCGCGGTCCTGGAGGACGGCCAGACGAGCGTCGACTCGCTGCTCAAGGCCGCGGACCGCCGGGCCTACGTCGCGAAGACCCTGGGCCGCAACCGGGTGTGCGCGAGCGACGGCGAGGAGCGGCGGGCGGAGTCGGCCTGAACCGACCGGCGGCTGCTGAAGCCGGTTGCATTCGTCGCATCACCCGCCTTCACTCCCGCCGCGGAGATGACGAACGCGGACCGCGGCATCCTCGATGACGACAACGGCTCCTTCCTTCAGGTCGGAATCGACCAGCGGTAGCCACTCCACAAGGAGCCGTATTCTGACGGACGCTCGGCCGGTGCGGTTGCGGAACAAGATCACCGATGGGCGCGACCTCCCGGCCGGCACGAGCAGGCCTCCGAAGTCGGTATCCTCCGTGAGGATGATCCGACTCTCCTCGTCTGCGCGCGCCACGAGCAGCGAATCCGGAGCGCGGGACATTCCAAGATCGCGGACGTGTACCGCGTCGTGCCCTGCCTCGACCAGTGCCGACACGATGCGCGGCGAGATGCCCTGGTCAGCGAGGATCCGCATCACGCGGCGGGTTCAACTGCCAGTGCTCCTCATGGGCAGGACCCGCTCGTCCGCCAGGTAGGCGGCGTATCGTAGACACTCGGCGATGTCCTCGGCTTCCAGGTCGGGATGTTCCGCCAAGATCTCTTCCACCGTCATCCCACTGGCAACCATCCGTAGGACGGAAGCCACCGTCGTCCGCAAGCCTCGGACGCACGCCTTGCCGCCCAGCTTGTCCTGCTCGAAGGTGATTCGCGGGAAGTCCATCGCACGCTCAAGATCTGCCGACACCCATGTCACGGATGAGTCTCAGGGGAGGCGGCTCCGGGCCGGCCTCTGCGGAGCTTCCCCTCCAGTATACGTCCCTTAGCCGTTCCCCGTTGTGCCGAGCCAGCGCGAGCGTACGTAGGGCGGCCGGCGTCCCATGGGGCTGCCGGGCGAGAGCGATCAGCAGGCCGTAGAGCTCGGTCGGGAAGGCCGGGCGGGTGATGTGAGCGGGGGACGGTCTCTTCATGTCTTCAGGCGCCGCCCGCCTGCACGCGCTCGTCCTGGGATTGGGGTAGCACCACGCGCCGGCGGCTACGGCTCGACGAAGATCGGGCTCGACCAGGCGAGGCCGCCGTCCTCCTGCTCGACGCGCACGTACACGAACTCGCCGGCCTTCAGGCCGTCCACGGCGGCCGTCGCTTCGACCTCGAGCTGGCCGCCGGCCGAATAGCGGTCCGAGACCGTGCCGCTGCGGATCACCTCGATGGCCGCGATCGGCGCCGTGCCGATGGCGTGCACGTACAGGCTCGCGCTCGGCGCGAGCTCGGCAGCGCGGGCGGTCGAGCCCATGCGCGCGCCGCCGAGCGCGAAGCGCAGGACGATGCGCGGGCCGCTGGTCGCGTAGACGCGCCGCGCGCGCAGCGCCTCGAGGATCCCTTCCCGCGTGCGCTCCTCGCTCAGGATCGCGGCCAAGCCGCCGGTCGGGTAGTGGCCACCCAAGTGCGCGAGGCCGGGGTGGCCGTCGTGGCCGTCGCCGCTGCCGATGAAGCCCAGCCGCATCCCGCGCTCGAGCGCGTCGCGGGCGAAGTGGCCGGAGACGGCCGAGTAGATGCGCTTGGGCGAGTCCTCGGCCTCGCTCGAGCCGTGGGCCGAGACGACTTCGACCACGGGCTCCAGCTCGGGGTCGCCGGCGACGGTCCAGTCGAAGGCGATCGGCCCGCCCGCGACGTGGTGCGGGATCGTCAACGCCGCGCGGCCGCGCAGCGCCGCCCAGAGGCCTTGCGGCGTCGAATAGGGCTCCTCCATCGAGCTGAAGAGCGGCGCGTCGCTCGAGAAGAACAGGACGTGGCGGTGGCCGTGGATCCAGCTCGTCCACTCGTAGCCGGCGATCGCCACGAAGCGGCCGGGCTCGTCGAAGCGCTCGGCGGCCGCGCGGTTGGCTTCCCACAGCTCGGGGTGCGTGTCGAGGAACAGCATGCCCCAGTGGTCGTGGTCGGTGAGCGCCGCCGCGTCGAGCCCGGCGACGTCGCGCGCGTAGGCGTAGTAGTCCTCCGGCGTCCCAGTGCCGTCGGACTGCGCCGAATGGCCGTGGAGGTCCGCCCAGAGGATGCGCGGGCCGTGCTCGGAGACGACCAGCGGGTTCGATTCCGCTTCCAGCTCGCGCGAGCCCAACTTCACCCGCGCCCGCAGCCGGTAGGTGCCCGGCTCGCGGACGCCGACCTCGACCGATTTGCGCCCGCGGTCCGAAGGCGCGAGCTCGACTTGCCGCGGCAACTCCAGCGCGACGGCCGGATCGAGCAGCTCGACCACCGCCTCGACCTCGCAGCCTGCATTGGCGCGCGCGTCGAGCAGCGCCACGTGCAAGCTCACGCTCTCGCCGGGGCGCGCAGTCGAGGGAAGGGAGAGCACGAGCATCGCGGGCGGACCCGGCAGCACGTCGACGCCGGGCGAATCGGGCAGCAGCTTGCGCACGCCGTCGCCGTCGCCGTCCACCGCGATCCACAGCCGCGAGCCGCGCTCGGCATAGGCGTCCGCGCGCGCACCGGCCGGCCCCGCGCCGTACTCGATTCGCACGCGCTCGCCCTCGCGCAGCGCTTGGCCGCGGAGCTTGGCCTCGAGGAGCTGCTCGCCGACGCTCGCCACCTCGAAGCGCACCTCCGGTGCGTCGGTCGTGACGCGCGTGAAGCCGAGCGCGTCCTCGCGCACGACTTGCGGGCTGCTCCAGCCCCAGAAGGGCGAGACCTGGAGGTAAAGCGCACCGCCTTCGGCGATCCCGAGCGGCCCGGCCTCGTAGACGAGCGTCCAGCGACCGGTTTCGCCCGCGACCACGGCCGACTCGCCTTCCCCTTCGAGCCAGGCCCGCCCGCCGCCGTCGGAGGGGTGCAGCGGCGCATGGCGCGCCTCCTCGAGCAACCGCCAGGTCTCGAGCTTCGCCGTCGAGGGCGCCCCGGCCGGCGCCGGGCGCGCCGCGGGCGCTTGCTCGCCGTTGCCGCACGCGGCCGGCCAAGCTCCGAGCAACGCGAAAAGAACCGCGGCGGCTCGCTCCTTCGCACCCAGGCGGTGGACGAGCTGCCCCCAGCCCCAGGCCAGGCCGCCGTACACGTAATAAAGGAGGTGAAGGAGGAAGGCCTGCAGCGCGAAGAGCGCCCCGCCGTGGCGCAGGAAGAGCCCGTAGAGGCGGCGGTTGATCCACGCGACCGGCGCCAGCGCGGCCAGCGGGAGCCAAAGCCAGGCCGCGGTGGAGCGCAGCTCCGGCGCCAGGGCTCCCGCGGGAACCAGCGCGAGAGCCAGGAAGACGAGGACGACGCACAGCCGCTGCGCTGGCGCAAGGTTGAGGTCGCGTCCGATCCCGGGCCGCTCGATCATGAGCCGCGTCCACGGGATCGCGCGCCGGGTCACGTCGACGCGCACCATCTCCAACAGCCGCCAGCGCTTGAGGTGCTTGCACTGGATGTCGGGCCGCAGCCGGATCGGCACGCCGGCCGCGTGCA
>DATKBQ010000571.1:0-2830 GCA_035546375.1 Planctomycetota bacterium
GTATCCGCCACGTAACGCAAAGTGGTGAACTATCGCGGAGATGTTTGCCCTCACAGGCTCGAGCGCACGCGCTGCTCCAGCTCGCGCAGCTCGGGCCCGTTGGGATTGTCGTGCAGCGCGCGGCCGAGCGCCTCCATGGCCTGGCCCTGGGTGCTCGGGTCGTTCATGAGGATGCTGACCATCCCGTGGGCCGCCGGCCACTGGCTCGGGTCGAGATCGAGCGCGCGCTTGAAGAAGACCACCGCGCGGGCCTGCTCGTTCGTGTAGCCGGCGACGAAGCCCATCCGCGTCAGCGCATCGGCGTCCTCCCCGCGCGCCAGCAGGCGCTCGAGGATCGGCGTCGCTTCCTGGAATTGCTGGGCCTCGATGTGCAGGTCGCACAATTGCAGCTCCAGGAGCTTGCGGCCCGGCCCGACCGCGAGGGCGGCCTCGAGGGTCTTCACGGCCTCGTCGGCGCGGCCCATGCCGGCCAGGATCCGCGCCATGCCGCTCGCTGCGCCGGCGTTCTCGGGCTCGATCTCGAGCGCGACGCGCATCCACGCCAGCGCCTCCTCCGCGCGCCCCGCCTTCGAGGCCGCGGCGGCGCGGTTCTGCGCTTCCGAGCAGGTCATGGTCGCGGGGTCGGGGTCCGCGCCGCGGGCGACCCGAGAGGGCTCGGCGGTTTCGGCTGCCGCCAGCGCGCGCGTGCGCACGAGCCCGGCGACCTCCGGCGCGGCGATCTCCACGAGCGACTCGGCGGCCATCTCCAACTCGCGCTTGCCCGCCGGCTCGCCCGCCGCCGAGCGCCAGCTCAGGTAGCCGTCGAGCATCCGGTCGGTCGGCTCGGCCGGGTCGAGGGCCAGGCGCCCGACCAGGAGCCGCGCGCTCTTCCCGCGGAACAGGCTGCGCGCGCTCATGTACTCCAAGCGCTGGTGGTCGTCGGTGTTCAGCGGGCCCGGTCCCGCCAGCGCGGCGAAGCGCCGCGGGCCCATGGCGTGGAAGGAGAGCAGCCCGGCCAGGTTGAAGATCCCGATGCGCGCCAGGTCGCGGCGGATCGTGGGCAGCTCGAAGCGCGCCTCCATGGTCGCGAAGTCGGGCTCGAGCGGCTCGATCGAGGCCAGGGTGATCACGTCCGAAAGGTGGCTGAAGAAGGCAGTCACGTGCGGGAACACGTGGTTGAGCGTGCGCACGATCAGCTCCAGGCCCTCGTCGCTCTGCTCGTAGTGGTGGAACCACACCATCAGCACGCCGCCCGGCTCGAGGCGCTCGCGCGCGTCCTCGAAGAAGTCGCGCGAGAAGAGCCCCCCGATGCCGGCGATCCAGGGGTTGGAGGGCTCGGAGATGATGACGTCGTAGCGCCGCGGGACCGTGCGCAGGTAGGTGCGCGCATCGTCGCGCACGATGTGCGCGCGCGGATTGGAGAGCGCGTTGTAGTTGAACTTGGCGAACATGTCGTCGGCGCGCAGCACGCCTTCGGAGATCTCGACCACGTCCAGGCGCTCGATCGGGTGCAAGAGGATCGAGCCGGCGGTGACGCCGGAGCCGTAGCCGATCAAGAGCACCGAGCGAGCCGCGGGCCGCATGAACAAGGGCACGTGGGCGGTGAGCTCCTGGGTGACCATGTCCGGCCGG
Organism: Planctomycetota bacterium; assembly: GCA_035546375.1. Classification (GTDB taxonomy): domain Bacteria; phylum Planctomycetota; class UBA1135; order UBA1135; genus DATKBQ01. The sequence goes on from DATKBQ010000571.1 coordinate 1,612, forward strand.
CCGGTCGAGGCGTCGCCCTTGCCATTGACGTCGAGGATGATGTAGTCGTCCTTGCGCGCGACGCTGACCGTCGCGTCGGCTTCCTCGAAGACGCGAATCTCGTCCCAGGCGTCATCGTTGAGCAAGAGCGCGCGCTTCCAGTTGGCGTAGCTGCTCGCGGGGTGCTGCGCGATGAACTCCTCCGGCGCGCCGGGCGGCGGGCCCTCCCGCAGTCGCAGGTGGTTGTTCACGAGGTTGACCCCGCGCGGCCAGTCCGCGAGGCCCACGAGGTACCACCCGAAGGCGCCCAGGGCGACGGCGGCGGTGGCCAGCCGCGGCTGGGGCCGCGCCTCGCGCGCGACCGCGAGCACGAGCAATCCCGCCGACAGCTCGAGGGCCACCAGTAGCGCAAAGGAGTTGCCGATCCCGAGGTACTCGATCAGCGCCAGGCTGGTGACGATCACGCCGAGCACGTTGCCGACCGTGTTCCAGGCGTAGGTCCCGCCGACCCGCGAGCCGACCTCGGCCGCGCTGCGCGCCTGGATGTGGGCGACGAGCGGGAAGCCGAAGCCAATGCAGGCCGTGGGTACCAGGAGGATCAGGAGGCAGAGCAGCGCCTGCCCGGCGACGTAGAGGCCGAAGCCGTAGCTCAAGGGGTGCGTCGCGATGCGCACCTGCGCCACCAGGTAGGGCAGGCGCTCCAGCAGCGGCACGATCGCCACGAGCGAGACCACGACCGCCAGTTGGCTCGCGCCGAACAGCCACAGCGGGCGGCGGACGCGCAGGCGCGAGACGATCCAGCTGCCGATCCCGATGCCGGCGATGAAGGCCATCAGCATCACCGTGAACGAGTAGGTGGCGGCGCCGAAGGAGAGGGCGATCACGCGCACGAGGACGACCTCGAAGCCCATGGCCGCGAAGCCGCTCAGGAAGAGGGCGATCAGGGTCGCGCGGTACTGGAGCGGGCTGTAGGTCGGCTGCAGCTCCGGCTCCGGCAGCGGCTCCGGCTCGGGCGGTGCGGCCGGCTCGGGAAGAGGCGCGACGCGTGCACGGTGCGCCAGGAAGGCGGCCGCGCCGTTGAGCGCCGACGCGAATACGAGCGACCCCCAGATGCCAAAGGCCGGCAGGGCGTAGAAGCCGGCGATGCCGGCGCCCAGAACCGCTCCCAGGCTGTTCAGGCTGTAGAGGGTCGCCACCTCGCGGCGCGTCTCGCGCGCGCGATCGACCAAGTGGCGCGCGA
>DATKBQ010000572.1:0-4514 GCA_035546375.1 Planctomycetota bacterium
TACCGACTCTCCCGGAGCCTGGACTGTGACTGCCTCGACCGTGAATCCTGGACAGATTGCCCGGATCCGATCGCGCCGGTATCTGGTCGAGGAGGTCGTCCCCCCGCCCGCGCCCGGTGACCAGACGCTCGTGCGCGCCGCCTGCCTCGACGACGACGCGCAGGGCGACCGGCTCGAGGTCCTCTGGGAGCGCGAGGTGGACGCCGAGGTCCTCGGCGAGGCGTCGTGGAAGCAGGTGGCCGAGAAGGGCTTCGACCCGCCGCGGATCTTCAGCGCCTACCTGCACACGCTGCGCTGGAACTGCGTCACCGCCACGGACCCGCGCCTTTTCCAGGCGCCCTGGCGCGCCGGCATCCAGGTGCTGGCCTACCAGCTCGAGCCGCTGCGCAAGGCGCTGCTCCTCCCGCGCGTGAACCTGTTCATCGCCGACGACGTCGGCCTGGGCAAGACGATCGAGGCCGGCCTCATCCTCCGCGAGCTGATGCTCCGGCAGAAGGCCCGGCGCATCGTCGTGGCGGCACCCTCGTCCGTCGTCCTCCAGTGGCGCGACGAGCTGCAGAGCCGGTTCGGCCTCGGCTTCGCCGTGTTCAACCGCGAGTACGTGCTCGCCTGCCGCCGCGAGCGCGGCTACGGCGTCAACCCCTGGAACACGCACACGCGCTTCATCCTCTCGCACGCGCTGCTGCGCGACGAGGACTACGCGGCGCCGCTGCGCGACTGGCTCGGCGAGTTCGGCCCCGGCTCGCTGCTGATCCTGGACGAGGCCCACAACGCCGCGCCCGCCAGCGGCGCCAAATACGCGATCGACTCGCACCTCACGCGCATCGTGCGCGACCTCGCCCCGCGCTTCGAGCACCGGCTCTTCCTCTCCGCCACGCCCCACAACGGCCACTCCAACAGCTTCGCCGCCCTGCTCGAGCTGCTCGACCCGCAGCGGTTCTGCCGCGGCGTGCCGGTCAAGAGCCCGAAGCTGCTCGAGCAGGTGATGGTGCGGCGCCTCAAGAGCGACCTCCGCGAGAGGGTGGAGGGCGGCCTGCCGGTCCGGAAGGTCGTGCAGGTGGACATCGACGGCTTGCCTGCCGACGCGCCGGAGCTGAAGCTGGCCCGCCTCCTCGACGAATACAGCCGCACGCGGGCCGAGCGCCTCCGGGGCGAGTCGACCTCCGTCCAGAGCGCGGCCGCGCTCGTGACCACGCACCTGCAGAAGCGGCTCTTCTCGTCGATCGAGGCGTTCGCCCGCACGCTGCGCGTCCACCGGCAGTCCCTGGAGCGGGCGCGGGCGGCCAGCCCGCCGCCGGACACGCCTGGCCTCTTCGACGTCCTGCGCGAGGCCCCCGGCGCCGACGACGAGCGGGCGGAGCTGCCGGAAGGGGACGTCGAGGCCGAGGCCGACGCGGCCGTGGACACGGCCAGCCGCATCGGCGCCGCCGACCTGGCCGGCCGCGAGAAAACGCTGCTCGACGAGATGGCCGGCGTCGCGAGGGCCGCCGAAGGCACCCCGGACGCGCGGGTCATCGAGCTGGTGGACTGGCTCCGCCAGAACCTCTGCCCGCGGCCGGCCGGCCGCTGGAACGACCGCCGCGTGCTCATCTTCACCGAGTACACCGACACCAAGCGCTACCTCGAACAGCAGCTCCGTGCCGCCGTCGAGGGCACCGACCAGGCCGACGAGCGCATCGCCACCTTCCACGGCGGCATGGGCGAGGAGCGCCGCGAGGAGGTCAAGCGCGCGTTCAACGGCGACCCGGCCGCGCACCCGCTGCGCATCCTCATCGCCACCGACTCCGCGCGGGAGGGCGTCAACCTCCAGAACCACTGCGCCGACCTCTTCCACTTCGACGTCCCCTGGAACCCGAGCCGCATGGAACAGCGCAACGGCCGCATCGACCGCAAGCTCCAGCGCGCGCCGGAGGTGCGGTGCCACTACTTCTTCTACCGGCAGCGGCCGGAGGACAAGGTGCTCCAGGCCCTCGTGAACAAGACCGAGCGGATCCAGGAGGAGTTGGGCAGTCTGTCCCCGGTGCTGGAACGGCGGCTGGAGTCGCTGCTCGAAAAGGGCATCCGTCAGACCGACGCCGCCGGCCTGGCAAGCGCCGTCCAGGCCGAAGGCGTGAACGAGCCGAACAAGGCCGTGGTCGAGGAAGAGCTGGAAGCCACTCGCGAGCGCCAGGAGATGCTCGGCGCGCAGCTCGACAGGCTCCGCGACCTGCTGGGCGTCTCGCAGCGGGCGCTCGGCCTGCGCGAGGAGACCTTCCGCGACGCCCTCTCGTGTTCCTTGCAGCTTCTCGGCACGGAGGCTCTGCAGCCGGTGAACGGCTCGGGAACGTGGACGTTCCCGGCGCTGCACCACGCCGACGCGAGCTGGCACGAGACCCTCGACCTGCTGCGCGCGCCGCGGAGGAAGGACCAGAAGCTCTGGGACTGGCGCCGCGACAACCCGCCGCGGCCGGTGACGTTCGCGGACACGGGTACGCTCGACGACAAGGCCGTCCATCTTCATTTAGAGCACCGCGTGGCGCAGCGCCTGCTCGGACGGTTCCTGGCCCAGGGCTTCGTCCACCACGACCTCTCCCGCGCGTGCGTCGGCCACAGCCGCGACACGATCCCGCGCGTGATCCTGCTCGGCCGCCTGTCGCTCTACGGCCGCGACGCCGCGAGGCTCCACGACGAGATCGTGCCCGTGGCCGCGCGCTGGCGTGAGCCGGAGAACCGCCCCGACGGCCTCAAGCCCTTCGCGGCCGAGGCCGAGCAGCGCACGCTCGACCTGCTCGAGGAGGCGCTCGCAGACGCGGAGCGCCGCCCCGTGCCCGAGGACATCCAGAAGCGGATGCTGGCCACGGTCGAACGCGACCTCGCCCTTCTCCGGCCGCACCTCGACGAGCGCGCGCAGACCACCGCCGAGCGCGCCCGGCGCCAGCTCGAGGAGCGCGGCCGCCGCGAGGCGAAGGACATGGAGCAAATCCTCGACGCCCAGGACAAGGCGATCCGCGCCACGCTGACCCGCTTCGACCAGCCGCAGCTCCTCTTGCAGTTCGACGACGACCCGGACGCGAAGAAGCAGATCGAGGCCGACCGCCGGCACTGGAACAAGCGGCTCCTCGCCCTCGACCAGGAGCGCCGCTCCGAGCCCCAGCGCATCCGCGAGGGCTACGACGTGCGCGCCACGCGCCTCGAGCCGGTCGGCCTCGTCTACCTCTGGCCGCTCTCGGGCTGACCAGGGCAATCGATCCTGAGCTGAGGGCGCACCACGAATGGCTCGGCTACACGTTCGGCCGGCCTGAAGCGTAGACGCGGAGCGTACGCCCGGCTATCCTTGTCCCGAGGTCTCAGGCTATGCGAACCTTCAACGTCATCGTCGAGCGTGACCCAGATACGGGAACCTACGTCGGGTACGTCCCTGGCTGGCCCGGCGCGCACACCCAGGGCGACACCCTTGACGAGCTCCAAGCCAACCTTCAAGAAGTGCTATCCATGCTGCTCGAAGATGGCGATCCAAGGCTCGAGTCGGAATTCGTAGGAGTCCAGACCATCAAGGTCGCGTAGTGGCCAAGCTGCCCACGCTCAAGCCACACGAGGTGGTGTCGCTTCTGCAAGGGATCGGGTTTACCGAAGTGAGGCAGCGCGGCTCCCACAAGCAGTTCCGCCATGCCGATGGTCGCGGCACGACCGTCCCCTTTCACCAGGGACGCGACATATCGCCGACACTCCTCCGGAAGATCGCCCAAGATATCGGCCTCACGGCGGAGCAACTGCTGGGCCGTGCATAAGCCGGATATCTGCTAGGCCCTCCATGGCGTCCAGCAGGCGGCGGAGCCATCTCTGCAGCGCGTCGCGCGGCTTTCCCTCCTTGCTCCGGACCCAATAGGCGAGCTGGGCGATGACGATGGTGCTGGTATGGCAGCGGGCCTGCTCCCGTTCGAGCCACGCGATCACCTGGCGGTCACCACTTCGCTTCGCCGGCTGGCTCAGCACGTCCGCGTCGAGCAGCCAGCTCACAGCTTTCGCTTCCTGGGATACTCGCGACTCCGGGGAGGGAGGTCGTCCATGGGGACGGGACACGCCTTCAGGACGTCCAGCCAGCTCCTCTGACGTTTCACCCGGCGGAAAACGATCGCGTCCTCCTCCTCGTCGAACCGCGCGTCGAACGCATCACCCGGCGACGCGGGCGCGAGAGCCACGGGCACGGTCAAGCGCCGCTTCCCATCCAGGGTCACGATCATGGTGGGATCATCCCACCTCAGCCATGAAGGTCAAGGAGGGCCCGGCGGCTGCGCGTCCGTTGAAAGCGTCCAATCGTCCTGGAGAGGGGTGTCCGCCCGCAGGCCGATCATGACTTTCCCTCAGCCCCGCGGAACGGGCCGGCTCCGACAGTGACGCGGAACCGCAAGCCGCTTCAGCCCAACCGGCTGGCGCGCTTCGAGCTTCGCATCGGCGAGCTGCGGGTCTACTATGAGGTGGACGAAGCGCGGCGCGTCGTGGAGATCCGGGCGGTGGGGGTCAAGAAGCGCGACCGC
>DATKBQ010000573.1:0-10323 GCA_035546375.1 Planctomycetota bacterium
ATTGCCGGGCAAGGGCTCCCGTGCGGGCTCGGCGGTCGGCCGGCGCGCGCACGTCGCGAGATCCGGCATTTGCGGCTTCGAACGTCCCCGCGGGGTTGATACCTGGCCACGCTCGACCTCCCTCGGGTCGACCTGAGGCTAGGCGCGTGTATCGTTTCTGGGAGACTTGCCTTGGCGATCCACGTGTCCGGCCATGCTCGTCGGGCTGGGGTAGAACCCCGTTAGACTCGGGGTTCTACCCTCCAGAGGATGCTCCATGAACCCTATCCGCTTCTCCTTCCTCTTGCTCCTCCTCGCCTCGGCGGCGTCCGCCGACCAAGTGATCGTCCCGGCTTCCAAGGACAACACGCTCTACCAGAGCTCGACCGGCAGCCTGAGCAACGGCGCGGGCCCGAACTTCTTCGCCGGGCGAGACGGGAGTGGCGCCATCAAGCGCGCCGTGGTCGCCTTCGACGTCGCGGCTCACGTTCCCGCGGGCTCGCGCATCGACGCGGCGCGGCTCGTCCTGACCCTGTCGGCGACGATTGTCGGCCCGAAAAACGTAGGACTGCACGCGCTCCTCGCCGATTGGGGCGAGGGCACCTCCGTGGCCGGGTTCGGGGGCGGCGGCGGCGCCGCGGCCACGCCAGGCGATGCCACCTGGCTGCACACCTTCCACCCCAGCCAGTTCTGGGCTGCGCCGGGCGGGGACTTCGCCCCCTCGGCCAGCGCCTCGATCCTGGTCAACCTCCAGCTCGGAGCCTACACCTGGGGACCTACGCCAGCCATGACGGCCGACGTCCAGGCCTGGCTCGACAACCCCTCCCTGTCCTTCGGCTGGTGCCTCGTCGGCGACGAGAGCACGGCGGCGACCGCCAAGCGCTTCGACAGCCGCGAGCACCCGACGCCCGCCGTGCGGCCCCAGCTCGTCGTCGACTTCACGCCGCCGCCGCAAGCCTACTGCACCGCCAAGGTGAACAGCCTCGGCTGCACCCCGGCCATCGGCTGGAGCGGCTTTCCGAGCGCGACCGCGGGCAGCGGGTTCGCGATCGCCGCGTCGAGCGAGCTCGCCCAGAAGTTCGGCCTGCTCTTCTACGGCACGAGCGGACCGCAAGCGCAGCCCTTCCAAGGCGGCTTCCTGTGCGCCCAAGGGCCGATCCAGCGCACCGCGGTCCAGGCATCGGGAGGAGCCGCGGGCTCGTGCTCGGGCAGCTACAGCTTCGACTTCAACGTCTGGATCGCGGGCGGGAGCGATCCGGCGCTCGTCGCGGGCGCGCAGGCCTGGGCGCAGTACTGGAGCCGCGATCCCGCGAGCCCGTCGACCACGAACTTGACCGACGCGCTCGAGTTCACGATCGCGCCTTGAGACAGCCGGCGCGCCAGGTTCAGCCGCAGGTGTCGAGCTCGAGCCGCTCGCCGCCGGCGGCACGCCTCTTCGCCGCGCGCTGATCCCGTCGCAGCGCGCGCTGGAAGGGCTCGAGCAGGTCGGTCCGCCCGGCCTGGCGCAGCGCCTCCTCGACCAGGCGTCGGTTCTCGGGGACCTTCCAGCGCACGAGGGCCTTCTGCAAGCGCCGCTCGCGGCCGCCGCGCGGAACGTAGAGGCTCTCGCCGCTCACCGGGTCCTTCCCGGTCACGTACTGCACGCAGGCGCGCGTCATCGGCAGCGGGATGAACTCCTGGGCCTGCTCGGGGCTGTAGTTGCGCTCGAGCAGCTTCTCGAAGAGCAGCACCGCGTCGCGCAGGGTCGTGCCCGGGTGGCCGACGATGAAGTAGTTGACCAGGTGCTGGTCGCGGCCGAGGTCGCGGCAAGTCGCCTTGTAGGCCTCCTCGTAGTCCTCGTAGACCGCGAACGAGGGCTTGTTCATGGCGCGCAGGACGTCGGGCGAGGCGTGCTCGGGCGCGAGCTTCATGCGCCCGCCGGTGTGGTGCTCGACCAGGTCGCGGTGCAGGGGCAGGAGCTCGCCGCGCGTGCGGCTCTTCGTGCTCGTGAGCAAGTCGTAGCGCACGCCCGAGCTCACGAAGGCGTGCTTGACGCCCGGCGTCGTGCGCACCAGCGAGAGCAGTCGGCGGTAGCCCTCGCTCGCCTTGTCGATGCGCAGCGCCGGGCACACGTCGGGCGAGAGGCAGTCGCGGCCGAGACACCCCTTGCCCGCCTCGAGCAGCTTGCAGCCCAGCCCGTACATGTTCGCCGTCGGGCCGCCGACGTCGGTGATCGTGCCGCGGAAGTCGTGGCGCTCGGCGAGCGCCGCGGCCTCGCGCAGGATCGACGCCTCGCTGCGGCCCTGGATCGAGCGCCCCTGGTGGAAGGCGATCGAGCAGAAGGTGCAGTCGGCCATGCAGCCCCGGTGCGTGTTGACGCTCCAGCGCACCGGCTCGAGGGCCGGGACGCCGCCGGCGACTTCGTGGTCGGGATGGCTCTCGCGGCGGAAGGGCAGGTCGTAGTACTCGTCGACCTCGGCCTGCGAGGCCGGCGCGAGCGGCGGGTGCTGGAGGACCCAGCGCTCCCCGTGGCGCTGCGCGAGCGGACGCGAGTCGGGCGCGTTCTCCTCGCGCACGGCGTTGAACAGCTCGATCAGCCGCTCGGGGTCCTCGAGCAGGTCCTCGAAGGCCGGAACGATCCGCGCCGAGGCTGGAACGCGCTCGCGCGGCACGACCTCGCAGGTCTGCGGGATCCCGCTCAGCCCTTCGCCGTCGGCTAGCCGTCGCGAGACCTCGAGCGCGATCCTCTCGCCCATCCCCCACACCAGGAGGTCGGCCTTGCTGTCCACCAGGATCGAGCGGCGGACGCGATCGTCCCAGTAGTCGTAGTAGGCGAGCCGCCGCGGCCCGGCCTCGAGGCCGCCGGCGATCACGGGGCGGCCGGGGAAGTGGTGGCGCGCGAGCGCGGTGTAGGCGATGGTCGCGCGGTTGGGCCTGCCCGGCCGGCCGCCCGGGCGGTAGACGTCCTCGCGCCGGCGCCGCTTCGATGCGGTGTAGTTGGTCACCATCGAGTCGATCGTGCCCGCGCTCACGCCGACCCACAGGCGCGGCGCGGGCAGGCGCTTCCAGCCGGCCCCGTCCGGCTCCAGCTCCGGCGCATCGAGGATCCCGACCCGCCAGCCGCGCGCTTCCAGGAGCCGGCCGAGGGCCGGCACGCCGAAGGCCGGGTGGTCGACGTAGGCGTCGCCGGTGACCAGGAGGACGTCGAGCTCGTCCCAGCCGCGCTGGGCCATCTCGGCCCGGGTCCTGGGCAGGAAGGGTGCTCGCGGAGCGGACATGGGGGGAGACTATAGCCCCGCACCTGCGTACTCCCTCCCCCGAGGAATCCCCGTGCCCCTCCGATCGCTAGCCGCATGCTCCGCACTGGCCCTGGCCTGGAGCGCCTGCGCTCCGACCCCGAAGCAGGAGCCCGCGCCGCCCGCCGGCCCGGCCGCGGAAACGGCCCTGCGCACGCTCGCGCGCGGCGACCAGAGCGGTCTCGACGGCCAGCGCACCTTCGTCGCCCGCTCCACTGAAACGTGGCGCGAGCTCTGGAAGGAGCACGCCTCGCCATCCCTGCCTGCCCCGGAGGCACCCGCCGTCGACTTCACCCGCAACATGATCGCCGGCATCGTCCTCGGCCCGCGCCCCTCCGCGGGCTACGCCGTCGAGATCGTACGCATCGAGCGGATCGGCGAGCGCCTGCTCCTCCACGCGCAAACAACCGAGCCGCCGCCGGACACGATGCAGGCCACGGTCATGACGAACCCCTTCCACTTCGTCGCGCTGCCCCGCCACGACGGCTCGGTCGAGCTCCGCGTGCACTAGCGGCACCTCAAAGCAGCACTGCAAGGCGGCACCCTGCAATTCGCGCCGCCCGGACTCGACCCCGAGCACCACGCCTTCGGGCGCGAAGCTCCGCCAACTGAATTCCGCGGTAGGTTCGGCCGTCCTCGGCCGAACCGGACGCGGAATCCGGCGGCCGTACTCGGCCGCCGAAGCGCCCGAAGGGCGCCCCTGCACCGATTCCGCTCCGATCCTCGCGCGCAATTCGAGCGAGCCCGTGATATTGACGCGAGGCCCCCACAAGTGCATAAGGCCTGCCGAATCCCCGCTTCCCACTCCCCCAACCTCGGAGACCGCCCATGGTCGACCCGGCCCACCCCCACTCGCCCCCCGCCGGCATCCCGCTCTCCGCCGATGCCGCCAAGGGCCTGATCGGATCGCTCTTCGACCTTTCCTTCAAGTCCTTCGTCACGCCCAAGGTCATCCAGATCCTCTTCGTCCTCGAGCTGATCCTCCTCGCCGTTTTCGCCATCGCCATGATCGCGATGGGGTTCGCCCAGAGCGCCCTCGCCGGAATCCTCGTCCTGCTCCTCTCGCCGCTGATCTTCCTGATCGGCGTGCTGGTCGCTCGGATCTACCTGGAGCTCGTGATCGTCCTCTTCCGAATCTACGAGACCCTGCGCGACCGCCCCGCGTGACGCCGGCCTCCTCGACCCGCATCACGCGGTCGCCGAGCCTCCTCTCGCCTCACTTCACTCGCCACCCGCGCGCGCTCCCCGCTGCCGCGCTCGCGCCGAAGTTCCCCGACACCGCGAAGTCCAGCCCCGCTATCGACTCCCCCTCCGACACCGCGATCGGCTTCGGCTCGTCCAGCGTGGGCCAAGCCCCGCAATAGACGTCGCCCGCGCCGCAGATGAAGCCGTCGCCGTCGTCGTCCGAGCCCGCGAAGAGGAAGTAGGTCCCCCCCGGCAGGTCGGCGAGCTTCCAGCCCAGGCCGCTCGCGGGGTTCACGATGTCCTGCGCGACGGTCTCGAACGTGACCGAGTCGACCGCGAGCACGTAGAGGTCGACGTTCACGACCGGCGCCGACGAGCTGACCAGCATCGCCACCTGGACCATCGCGCTGCCGCCGTTCGACTGCACCTGCACGTCGCCGGCGTACGCCCCCTCCGCCAGGGCGGTCCGGTCGACCTGGACGCGCACCGCCAGCGTGTCCGTGGTGGTCGGGTTGGGCGCCGGGATCGCGCTGGCCGCGAGCCATCCTCCGCCCGATTGCGTGCCCACCGCGATCGGCCCGACCGACAAGAGCCCGCCGCCGAGGTTCGCGACCTGCACGTCGAGCGTGACCAGGCTCGCCCCGAAGGACAGCGACTGCGTCGACAGCCCGAGCACGGGCGTCGTCGGCGCGCCCTGCGACGCTGCGAGCACGGCCTGGTAGGCATTGATCAACCCATGGCCGTACACCGGGTCCTTGCCGGGAGCGCCGAGATCGGTCGCGGTGCTCTCCAAGATCGACTGCACCTGCGCCGGCGAGAGCGAGGGGTCCACCGACAGGAGCAACGCGGCCACGCCGGCCGCGTGCGGCGAGGCCATCGACGTGCCGTTGTAGTAGCCGTACACCGGCTGCGCCGGCAGCGAGGAGTCGTCGTACAAGCTCGAGAGCACGCCGTCGGGATGGCCGTCGCCGTTCAGGTCGGCACCCAGGTCGCCGCCCGGCGCCGCGAGCGCGACCGTCGCGTGGGTGTTGGAGTAGGGCGCCTTCTTGCTCTCCAGATCGACGGCCGAGACGGAGATCACGCTGCCGTACGCGGCCGGATAGAACGGCGCCGTGGAGTTGTTGTTCCCCGCCGCCGCGAACAGCACCACGCCGGCCGCGCGCGCGGCGTCCACCGCGTCCTTCAGGGTCTGGCTGAAGCCCGGGCCGCCCAGGCTCAAGTTGATCACGTCCGCGCGCTCGGGCGGGATCGTGCCCGAAACGTTCGACAGCCGCGCCGCGTAGCGCACGGCGTTCGCGACGTCGAACGTGGATCCGCCGAGCTTCCCCAGCACCCGTAGATGCTGCACGCGCCCGGCCCAGGTCACGCCGGCGACGCCCAGGCCGTTGTCGGTGTCGGCGCCAATCGTGCCGGCCACGTGGGTCCCGTGGAAGCTGCTCGGCTTGACGCCGTTGCCGTCGCCGACGTCGGTCGGATCGGGATCGATGCCGTCGCCGTCGCCCGCGTTCGCCGGGTCGGAGATGAAGTCGTAGCCCGCGATCTGGCGCGCGACGAGGTCGGGGTGCGCCGTCTCGCCCGTGTCGAGGACCGCGACGATTCGCGCGCCGTCGCCGGTCGAGATGTCCCATGCGGCCGGGAGGTGGATCTGCGCGTAGTGCCACTGCAGATTGAAGAAGGGATCGTCGGGCACCTGCGCGCAGGCTTGGCGCCACACGTCCAGCTCGCAGGCGGCGATGCCGGGCCGCCCCGTGAGGGCGCCCAGCCGCGCGAGCGTAGCGCGCTGGAGGCCGAGCTCGTCCAGGCCCGGCGGCAGCTCGAACCCTACACGCAGCGCGCCGTCCGGGATCCGGTCCAACACGGCGCCGCCCAGCCGCGCGATCGAGAGCTGCGCCGTGCCCTCCCGCGCCGGCGTCGCGAGCAGGATGCCCGCCGGCGCCGGCAGGAGCGGGCGGCCGAAGGAGGCCTGCACGCCGCCGCGCGCGAGCCGCAGCGCCTCGATCTCGAGCGACGCGACGCGACCGGGAGCGCGAGCGAGCGCCGAGGGATCGGGCGCAGCGGCGGAGAGCGCGAGCGTGTACGCGCCGGCTCCGCTCTTGGCGAAGATGTCGATCTCGATCGCCGTCATCGGCCCGATCGCGACCTGCCCGGCCTCGGGGTTGGCCGTCGTCGCGAGCTGCGCGATCACGCTCGGGTTGAGCAGGTTCGCGGTCGCGTCGCTGACCACGAGGTCGAAGTCGGCGCCGGCGGGGAACGCCAGGCTCAGGTCCAGGTCCACGGCCTCGGGGCAGACGACCAGCAGGCGGTCGTGCGCGTCCGCGGCCGCATCTGCGGTACCAGCGAGCACCAGCCCATCGGCCGGCACCATCTCGCCCAGGTACTGGGCCTCGCCGTGCACGTCGTTCGGCTCGCGCTCGGCGATCGGGTCCGCCGGCACGTCCGCGCGGATGCGCAGCGTGTACGCGCCCTCGCCCGTGAACGCCTGCACCACCAGGAAGAACGGCCCCTTGGCATGGAACACCCCCGTCTCCGGCGCGGAGGCCGTCGCGAAGGGCTCCACGAACTGCATCGCCACCGGATCGAAGACGAAGACGTCGAAGTCGTTGCCGCCCGCCGGATCGAAGTCGAGCGAGAGCGTGACCTGCACGCGCTCCGGCGCGCTCAGGGCGAACCCGTCGAGCGGGTCGCTGGGATCGGTCGTCGTGTGGCCGACCACGGCCAGCACGGCTCCCGCCGCCAGCGGCCCGAGCTGGTGCGCCTGGGCCAACGTGTCGTTCGGCTCGGCCTCGACCACGACCAGCGTGGGATCGAGCACGGACAGCGCGCCGGCGAGCTGCGCTCCGCCGTCGCCACCCCCGCCGCCGCCGCCACAAGCAGGGAACGCCAATGCGAGACCCGCGGCGACCGCGGCTCGGACGCGACTCGGATGAAGCATGTCGGACTCCTCGATGCGGCGCGCGTCCGCCATCCTGCGGACCAGCAGGGCAACCATTCAAGGATCTATGCGATCGGCGGAGCGCGGAGGCCGCCAGGGCGCTGCAAGACGACCGTGAGGGCGGAGAGGGGCCTGCCAAGCCTCGACGCAACCGAGGTCGCTGAGCCCAATCCATTCGGGCGCGAAGCTCCGCCACCCGAATTCCGCGGTAGGTTCGGCGCTCGAGCGGCCGAACCGGACGCGGAATCCGGCGGCCGTACTCGGCCGCCGAAGCGCGCGCAGCGCGCCCCTGCACGCTCGCTTCTCACCCGCCAACCCGATCGACCCTTGCCAACCCTACGGGCAGAACCCCACCTCGAGCCCTCCGGTCAACCCGACCGCGTTCGGATCCTGCGGATCCCTGAACCACGCCTGGAGATACCTGGTCTGCCCTACCAGCGCCGGCAGGACCTGGAACGGCACGGACGCGTACCCGAACGCATCCCCGGTGAACGACGGGCCTCTCACCAGCGGCGCCTGGACGCACAGCGTGCCGCCCAAGAACGGCTGGCTCGACGCCGCCGCCCCGTAGAAGATCACACCCGTCTTCCCCGGCATCACGTCGAACAGCTCGAGGGCGAAGTTGCCGAGCGACGCGCTCGGCGCGCCCTGCGCTCCGATCGCCGGCACGATCCCCGCCGAGGTCGCCTTCGCCGTGCAGTACGGCACCGGCTCGCTGCACGCTTGCCCGACCGCGGAGAGCACCAGCACCTGGACGTCGTCCAGGCTCCAGCCGCCGTACGTGATCGCCGCGTCGCTCGTCAGGCTCCACTCCACGAACGTCGGGCTCACGCCCGCGGCGACCGCGGAGATGTCGATCTCCTGATCGGTCCACGCGGTGTCGACGAGCGCCGACCCGACCGGGTTCGACCAGACCAAGCTCCCGTTGACCCGGATCTGCGCACGATCCTTCGCCCCGTCCTCGACCGTCAGCCAGCGCCGGAAGCGCAGGATCGGGCGCACGGCCTTCGAGAGGTCGATGGCCGGCGAGCGCAGCCAGTTGTCGACGCCGTTCGAGTACAGGCCGTCCCCCCCGAAGAGCCCGAGGTCGTTTCCCCAGGCATACAGGCCCGAGTAGGCCCCCTTCGGGTCGCCGCCCTTGTTCATCGGGATGCCCCACTGCCAGTCGTCCTCGCCGGCCTTCTGCCCGTGGATCCACAGGATCGAGGGCACCTCGAGATCGTCGAAGTAGAAGACCTGCTCCTCGCCGACCACGAAGCGCACCAGCTCGATGGGCGCGCCCTTGGGGGAGGTCTGCGTGCTGAAGCCGAAGTCCGTCGCCTCGACGTAGTACTCGACCACCGCGGGTGAGGTCTGGCCGGGAATGGCGGCCTGCCAGCCGAGCCCGCCGGTCGGCACCATCGCCACCGACTGGAACGCTCCCTTGTCCACCCGCCAGTGCAGGAGGACCGACGTGACCGGCGGCGACGTGTTCGAGCTGGCCTTCGCATCGACCACGTACGGCCCGGCCTCGTCCTGGGTGTTGCCGAGGACCGTGACGCCGTAGAGCGCGATCGCCGGCAGCGTGAAGCCGGGGAACTTCTGGTCGCGGAACCCGCCGTCGATGTCCGCGAAGTGCGGCGTGCCGTCGTCGAGCGTGCCGTTGTCGTCGTCGAGCGTGAGCCAGTGGGTCTCGATGATCGTCTTGATCTGCCCGTCGTTGTAGGCGTTCATCCACGAGTTGAAGAGCAGGTCCGCCGCCGCCGCTCCGGCGCTCGCGCCCAGGCTCGCCTTCAGGCGCGAGCGCACCTTCCACAGGGCGCCCATCAAGACCTCGCCGTCGGCGTGGACCTGGCCGTAGCAGCCGATGTTCTGGTCGCCGCAGAAGGGCTTGGTGTTGAGCCCGGTCCGGATGTAACAGCCCGTCCCGCAGAAGTCGCGCCCGACGATCGGGTCGTCGGCCAGGTACATCGCGAAGACGTCGGCATTGCCCTCGCCGAAGCCGTCCGGGCCGTTGCCGCTGCCGTAGCGCACGTTGAGCCAGTGACCCATCTCGTGCCCGACGATGGTCGAGTACGCGGTGTTGACGCAGCTGCCGCCGGCCAAGAAGAAGTTGACCGAGCCGCCGTCGAAGTACGCGTTGCAGGTCGCCGCGATGTTGACGCGGCTGAAGGCGTCGAAGTCCGCCGTGGGGTCGCCGGGGTTGACGCTGCGCGTCCAGTCGCGCAGGCGGTGGATCCACACGGCCGAGTTGGCCTCCGCCGTCACCTGCGGCGAGGGGCCGGGATTCAGGAAGAGCGCATTGCCCGAGGCCGCGGCCAGGTTCGCGCTCAGCGCATAGCTCGGGCCGGCGCTGTTCGTCGTGGTCGTGAACGGCCCGTCGTAGCGCACGGTCACTTGCAGCGGCGGTGTCGCACCGGGGATCGTGAAGTTGCCGTTGGCGTCGGTCACCGCGTCGCCCTGCGCGCTGGTCACGAGCAGGTGCGCCGCCGGCTGCACGGACGGAGGGTTGCCGCCCTTGTCGGGGAGCAGCCCGGGGCTCGCGAGCGTGGTCACCGTGCCGGAGACGTCGAAGGTGTGCACGCTCGCCGCGCGGCGCAGGAGCACTCCCGAGCGCGCGTCGATCCAATAGGCGAAGCCTTCGGGCACGCCGCCGCGCGCGCCGGAGAAGGCCTCGACGTGCCAGGCGAGGACGCCGCGGCGTCCGGTCGGGCCGGCCACCTGCTCGACGACCAGCGCGGGCTCGGTGATCCGCTCCGGAGCCAGTGCGGTGTCGGCGGCGAAGAGCTTCGCCGCGCGCTCCGACGCCGCGGCGGCGCTCAGCGCCGGCCGCACGTCGAGCGACGCGACGGCGGGCAGCGCCGTGGAGTCGATCGAGAGCAGCGCCCCGCGCGCCCCGCTTGCATCGAAGAGCACGTTCACCTCTCCGCCGGCGACCTCGACGCCGCCGAAGGCCTGCCGAAAGCCCACGGT
>DATKBQ010000574.1:0-3914 GCA_035546375.1 Planctomycetota bacterium
GGTCTTCCTGGAGGGTTGGGTGTGCTACTCCGACCGCGCCAAGGAGCTGCGCCTGGGCGTGCCGCGCGAGGTGATCGAGCGCCACGGCGCGGTCTCCGGCGAGGTCGCCTCGGCGATGGCCGCCGGCGCCGCGCGCGAGAGCGGCGCCAGGGCGGCGCTCTCGATCACCGGCGTGGCCGGGCCGAGCGGCGGGACGCCGGAGAAGCCGGTGGGACTGGTGTGGTTCGGCGTGTCGGTCGACGGCGCGCTGCGCGCGTTCGAGGAGCGCGTCCCGCCCCACGGTCGCGAGACCGTGCGGTTGTTCGCGGCCCACCGCGCGCTCGACCTGTTGCGGCGCCACCTTCCGCCGCACGGACGCGCCGATTGACCGCCCTCCGGCCGCCTTGGTATCGTCCCGCCCCCCAATCGCGCCGATACCCGGTGGTGTAATCGGTAACACTAGAGGTTTTGGTCCTCTCATTCCAGGTTCGAGTCCTGGCCGGGTAACCCTCCCGCACTGCACACGCGGCGCGATGATCGGTCCGAACGAGTGCGCGAGAGCTCGACGAGCCCGATCGAGACGACGCGTGACCCCTCGCCGATCTCCGTTTTTCCTCTTGGGCGCGAAGCTCAGCCCCTGCACCGCTTGCGCTGCGGCCCGCGCGCGTAGTTCTCTGGGAAGTTCCCACCGGTCGCGACCGACCACGATGGATGAAACCGGGCGGACGTTGACCACTTCCAGGGCAGGGTTCGGCGTCGGGGATCCCTACCCATCGCAGGCAAGCCTGGAGTTTCCTAGTAGACCGAGGTCATGCACGACCCACGGTGATGGAAGCTCTCTGCCAGTCGCCGCCACGGACGCGGCGCATCTGCCCTTCATTCACCTGCGCCGGACGAACGCCGGATCCACGTAGCGCGCTCCGAGCCGCGCCGCGCGGGCGCGCTCGAAGTCGTCCGGGACGCCGGCTGCGATCTCGATCCGGAGCTCGCGCTCGAAGGCGCTGCGCAGCGTGGCGGCGAAACCCTCAGGCGTCACGCCCGCGCCCTGGCGGTCCACTCTGGCGACCTCGCCCTCGAACGGCGACGGGCGGATCTTGATCGAGCCGTGGTGCAGGACGCGGCCCGCGCGCCGCCGCTGGGCGGAGCCGACGCCCTTGCGGCCGTCCCAGACGAGGTCCAACGGCGTGGAGCGGTGGAAGCACATGCCCGTGCCCGTGCGGTCGCTTGCCAGCGCGCGCTCGCCGCGCAGGTCGGCCTGCACGCCGTACTCGGCGAGCGCGGTCGCGATCGCGCCATGCACGCGCCGGTAGGAATCGGCGATCGGACCCCGGTACACCGGATGGTCCAGCGGTGCCGAGATCGAGAAGGTCAGCTCGCCTGCGTGGTGGATCGCGCCGCCGCCGGTCATGCGGCGCACCACGCTTCGCGCGTGCTCGATGGCCGGCACGTCGCCGCAGCGCTGGAAGTAGCCCAGGCTCAGGGTCTCGGGATTCCAGGTGTAGAAGCGCAAGGTCGGCGGCGCGCCCGCGCTCTCGAGCAGGGCCTCGTCCAGCCCCATGTTGAAGGCCGGGCGAGCGCCCCACGTGGTGATCAGCCGCCAGACTTCCATTCCCGTCGAGAGCGTGCACGCGGGCTCGCTCGGCGCGCCGCTCCCGCGTCGCGTCCAGCCCCGCCACGAAGGAGGCGGCTCGAGCCAGCCGCCGGCACGCTTCCCTAGTGCGCCTTCTGCGCCACGAACTTCTCGTACTCGGCCGCGCTCATCAGCCCCTCGAGGCTCTTCGTGGCCGGCTTGATGCGCACCATCCAGCCCTGGTTCCAGGGGTCCTTGGCCAGGATCTCGAGGTGCTCCTCGATGGAGGTGTTGACCTCGACTACCTCGCCGGCGACCGGCGCGTTGAGGTCGCTGACCGCCTTGACCGACTCGATCTCCCCGAACGTCTCGCCGGCTTGCAAGACCCTGCCGGGCTCGGGGAGGTCGCAGTAGACGAGGTCGCTCTCGTTGCCGCTGGAGAGCTCCTGCACGGCGAAGTCGGTGATGCCCACGAGCATCGTGTCGCCGTCGGGCTTCACCCATTCATGGGTCTGGGCGTACTTGCGGTCGTCGGGGCGCATGGCGTTGGCCGGGCGGCGCCGCCGCCCGTTCCGGGGGATGGGGGAGTCTAGGGTCGCGCCGCTCCGCTCGCGCCTGACGGCGCCGGGCGCTTGCGCGAGAAGAACGGCAGGTCCTGCACCGTGCACGGCTGGCGGCGGCCCTTGAAGTCGATCTCGAGCTCGGTGCCCGGCCGGTCGCAGTCGAGGCGCACGTACGCGCTCGCGATGTTCGTCGCGAGCGTGGGCGAGGGCGCGCCGGAGCACACGCTGCCGACGGCCTCGTCGCCGAGCATCACCGGTGCTCCCTGGCGCGGCACGCGCGGCCCGGCGGTGGTCAGGCCGACCAGGCGGCGCGTCCTGTGCTCGCGGGAGCGGAGCAGCGCCTCGCGGCCGATCCAGTCGCCCTTCTCCTCACGGAAGCTGACGGCGAAGTCGAGCCCGGCCTCGATCGGGTCGTGCTCGGGATCGATCTCGTGGCCGTAGAGCGGCATCCCGGCCTCCAGGCGCAGGATGTCGCTCGCGCCGAGGCCGATCGTGCGCACGCCGTCCGCCGCGCCGGCGTCGAGCAGCGCCTGCCAAACGCGCGGGCCCTCGGCGGCGGGGAGGTACAGCTCGAAGCCGTCCTCGCCGGTGTAGCCGGTGCGGCTGATGCGCGTCCGCTCCAGGCCCGCGACGGTGGCGAAGGCGAAGCGGTAGTAGCCGAGCTCCGACAGCTCGGCACCGGAGACCAGGCGCTGCAGCACGGCCTCCGAGCGCGGGCCCTGCAGGGCCAGCATCGACGTGCGCTCGGTCTCGTCCTCGATCCGCACGTCGAACCCGCCCGCGTGGGAGCGCATCCAATCGAGGTCGGCGGCGGTGTTCGCGGCGTTGACGACGAGGTACATGCCCTCGCCCGGCTCGCGGTAGAGCAGGAGGTCGTCGATCGGCTTGCCGTCCTCGCGGCAGAAGAGCGCGTAGCGGATCGCGCCGGCGGGGATCCGGGCGCAGTGGTTCGTCGCCAGGCGGTCGAGGAATCCGATCGCGTCGCGGCCGCGCACGTGCACGCGCCCCATGTGGCCCAGGTCGAAGAGGCCGGCCGCCGTGCGCACGGTGCGCACCTCGTCGAGGATCGGCCCGTACTGGACCGGCATGTGCCAGCCGCCGAACTCGACCATCCGCGCGCCCAGCCGCTCGTGGACGTCGTGCAGGGAGGTGCGTTTCATCGCTCTGGGCGCGCCGCGGCAGCACGGGCCGCCCTGGCGAAGGGGCAAGAGTATAGCGAGGGCCCCACGGGCGCAGGAGCGGCCCGGGGCTCTTCCGCGGAGCGCACAGCCGTGCGAGCGCCGGCGCGGCGACGGCAGCTCCATCGCCGCGAGATGCCTGCCGGCGAAGGCGCGTCGTGCACCCTTCGCATGCTCGCCGGCCTGCCGGCCAGGGGCGGGGTAGGCTTCCCTGCGGGGCGCGCTCCGGCTCCGCACCCGGCATGTCCCTATGCGAATGCGGCGCGAGCGCCATCCGGCTAGCCCTGGCCGCGGTGCTCGCCTCCTGGCTGCCGGCGCCGGCGCAGGCGCCGGATCCCTTCGCGCCGCGCCTGCGCTGGTCGCACGCCGCGCAGCCGGCTCAGCCCTGGCTGCCGTCGAGCACGGTCTTCGCCGGCGCCGACGGCCTGGTCTGGGCGGCCGGGTCGATCGGCTCGCCACGGCTCGCGCTCCTGCCGGCCGCGGAGGACGCGGGAGGGGGCCCAGCTTCGCCGCTGGCGGTCGACGCGAGCCTCGCGGGCGCGCTGGGAACGGTCACCGTCGCGGGCGGGGAGACGCCGGCCGCGCTCTTCTCCTGCGCGCAGTTCCCGAGCCCCGACGCGCTGC
>DATKBQ010000575.1:0-2521 GCA_035546375.1 Planctomycetota bacterium
CGCGGATGTTCAATCCGCGCACCGTTGAGGATGCACGCCGGGTTGCGCGCGAAATTGAGGGCGTGTACCACCGGTGTGGGCTTGATCCGATCTCGTAGACAGTTGTCCTACGCGACCAATCGCATTCTGACCTGCCCCAAGACGTGCCCGCGAGCGCACGCGCTGACTGAAGCCCGGCGCCGCGGTGCTACTCTCGAAGCTCCGTGATCGACGCCAACGCCCAGATCCGCGAGCGCGCCGAGGCGCTGGCCAAGGCCAACCGCCACCAGGAGGCCGAGCGCCTCTGGCGGCAGCTCCTGGCCAACACCCACGTCGTCGACTTCGAGTACGACGACTGGCTGCGCGGCGCGGCGGCGACGTACCTCAAGCTCGGGCGACCGCGTGAAGCAGGCTACGTCTTTCTCTACCTGCACCAGTTCGCGCAGGCGCTGGCTGCCTTCCACCAGGGCCAATTGCCCATCGAGCTGGCGCGCGCGCGCGAGGTCGAGGGGCGACGCACGACCGGAGAGGTGGCGCGCGAGCACTTCCGGGCCGCGGCCGCGACCTACGCGGACGCGGGCCGCGCGGTGCTCGCCGCCGTCGCGTACTCGCTGGCCGGCGAGCCGGCCAAGGAGCGGCGCATCTGGGAGCGCGTGCTCGCCGATCCGCGCCTCCGCACCATGCCGTACGAGCTGGCCCTCGTCGAGTTCAACCTGGGCGACGCCTGCACGCGCGCCGGCGACCGGGACGAAGCGGAGCGCCGCTTCATCCACGCGCAGCGCCTGCTCGAGGAGGTCGCCGACGACTTCGAGTCGCGCGGCGAGCGCGAGCGCGCCTTCGACTGCTACGCGGTCCTCCTCAAGCTCGGCCGCGACTCGGGCAGCTACGAGAACCTGGCCGAGGGCTACATCAACTGCATCCGGGTCCTCAAGGAGGACAACCTCAAGTTCTACGTGCTGCAGTACTACGAGGACTTCCTGCGCATCAGCCTCGAGCGCGAGGAGCTGCACGCGGCCGCCACGGTGTTCCGCGAGGCCGCCGACTACGCGCGCCGGGTCGGGCTCGTCTACGACCGCGGCTACGTCCGGCGCGCCGGCGAGACCTGGTGGCTGGCCGCCGAGAAGAACGAGCGCGACGGCGGCCCGGTCGAGATGACCGAGAACGCGTACCTGGCGGCGGTCGATGCCTGGAACTCGATCGGCGACTTCGCCCGCGTACGCGAGACCTACGAGCGCCTCGCCAAGCTGGCGCTCGGCGACAAGAAGCGCGCGCGCTACGCCGAGGTGGTGACCCGCTACGCGGACGTCTATCAGGAGTCGAGCGAGGCGGCGCCCTTCCCCGACTACCTGCGCCAGCAGCACGCCTACCCCGAGATCTGGTACCTCGACCTCATCGAGTGGGAGCTCGACGGCGAGCCCGCCGAGGTGTGCGCCTCGATCGTCGGTGACGTGCGCTACGCCGACATGATCCGGCGGCGCGCGCTGCTCGTGCTGCTCACCATCCTCGGCGCGCCGCGGCCGGACGGCGAGGCCGCCGCCGCGGTCGAGCCGCAGCTGCTCGCCCAGGTCGCCGTCGGCCTCGGCGAGCTGCAGGCCTACGCGGCGCTCCGCCCTCTCGAGCGCCTCTCGGTCCACCCCGCACCCGAGGTGCGGCGCGGCGTCCAGCGCGCGCTGCGCAACCTGTACTTCAAGCGGAGCTTCCAGATGATCTCGCGTGGGCTGGCCGAGCCTGTGCCCGAGGTGCAGAAGGCCGCGCTCGAGGCGCTCGCCGCGCTGCACTTCCCGCACGCCTTCGATCCGTTGACCCGCATCTTCCGCGAGCACGAGGACGCGCGCGTGCGCGAGGTCGCGCTCGAGTCCATAGGGCGCATCGCCAGCCTCGAGGCCGGCGAGTTCCTCATCGAGGTGCTGCGCTACGAAGCGCCGGCCCTGCGCGACGTCGCGCGCCGGCTGCTCTCGCAGTTCGACAACGCCGACATCCTGCCCATCCTCATGAAGCACCTCGAGCTCGAGAGCGGCGCCCGCCGCGAGGTGTGGAACGACATCGTGCAGAAGGTGCGCGCGCGCGGCTCGTACACCCCCGACTGGCCCCGACCCTAGGCCCGCCTCAAGGGCGCTGCGTTGCGGGCGTGATGACGGCCCCCTGGTCGTCGAGCCCGCTCGAGCCGGGGATGCGGACGAACCCGAGGCCGCCGCCCCCGCCGCCGCCGCCATGCGCCGCGTCGCTCACGCTGGTGCCGTTGTCGCCAACGTCGCCGTCGATGATCGCGCCGGCGCCTCCGCCAGGGGCCTGCGTACCGCCCGAACCCCCCGCCCCGAGGCAGCCGCCCGCCGTGCCCGACGTGCGCCGTCCCGGCGCGTTGGTGTCCCCCCCCGAACCGCCGCCGCCGCCGCGCGCGCAGATCCGCGCGGTGCTCGCCAGGGTGAGCGTCGGAGACTCGAGGAGGATCGACCCGCCCGAGCCACCGCCCCCGCCGCCCGTGGCGCAAGGCACGCCCCCGCAGTCGCCGGCGATCAGTGCGTCACCGCCCTCGCCGCCGCCG
>DATKBQ010000576.1:0-30963 GCA_035546375.1 Planctomycetota bacterium
GGCGGAGGCGGCGGGGACCGCGGCGGGCGCGGCGGCTACGGCGGCGGGCGCGGCGAGCGCGAGCGGGAGGACTTCGGCGGATACGGCGGGCGCGGCCGCAGGGGAAGCTGACCGCGAGCGGGTCCGCGCGCAGGCGCCGGACCCGCCCGTCTGGCCGGCCACCGTCGTCGGCGCCGGCGCCGCCGGGATCCTGGCGGCCATCTTCGCGGCGCGGGGCGGCGTGCGCGTGCTCCTGGTGGAGTCGCGCCCGCGCCCCGGCGCCAAGATCCGCATCAGCGGGGGAGGGCGCTGCAACCTGCTGCCCTCCGCCGCGCTGGCGGACGACTTCCACACCGAGGGCTCGCCGCATGCGATGCGCAACGTGCTCGCGTCGTGGCCACTGGAGGAGGTGCGCGGCTTCTTCGAGGGCGAGCTCGGGATCGCGCTCGAGGTGGAGCCGACCGGCAAGGTCTTCCCGCAGAGCGACGACCCGCGCGAGGTCGTCGCGGCCCTGCTCGGCGAGTGCGAGCGCGCCGGCGTGCGGTTGGTCGGCGGCTGGAAGGTGCGCTCCGCGCGCCGCGTCGAGCGGGCGGACGGCGCGCGATTCGAGCTCGAGGGCCCCGACGGCGAGACCGTCGCCTGCCGCAGCCTCGTCCTCGCGACCGGAGGCCTCTCGCTGCCGAAGACCGGCAGCGACGGCAGCGGCTTCGAGCTGGCGCGAGCCTTGGGCCACGAGCTGCTGCAAACCTATCCGGCGCTCGTGCCGCTGCTCAGCGGGGACCCGCGCTGGGCCAGCTTGGCGGGCATCTCCCTGCGGGCACGCCTGCGCGCGTCGCGCGGCGGAGCGGTGATCGAGGAGCGCGAGGGCGACCTGCTCTTCACCCACCGAGGCTTCAGCGGCCCGCTCGTGCTCGACCTGTCCTGGCGGCGCAGCGGGCCGTGGGGGGAAGGCGTCGAGCTGACGGCCCACTGGCTCGGAACGAGCGTCCGCGAATGGGACCCGTTCCTGCGCCAAGGCGGCCCGCGCAGCGTCGCGGCCGCCTTGCGCGACGAGCTGCCGCGCCGGCTGGTCGCGCTGCTGCTCGAGCGGGCGCAGGTGGATCCGGCGCGGCGGCTGGGCGAGCTCTCGCGCGAGGAGCGACGGCGGCTGGTGAGCGAGCTGGAGGCGTGCAGGCTCGACGTCTCCGGCGACGAGGGCTACCGCACGGCCGAGGTGACCGGCGGCGGCATCGCGCTCGGCGAGCTCTCGACGCGCACGCTCGAGTCACGGCGCGTGCCGGGGCTCTACTTCTGCGGCGAGATGGTCGACGTCACCGGCCGGATCGGCGGGTTCAATTTCCTGTGGGCCTTCGTCAGCGGCCACAAGGTCGGGCAGGCGCTGGCCGCCCAGCCGCCGCCCTGATCCGGCGCGCGCCGCCCGCTCAGCGCGCGCGCTTGGCGTCGCCCGTCTCCTGCCCCGCCTCGGCGAACTTGCGCCAACGCTCGTCGATCAGCTTGAAGACGTCCTCGCCCTGCACGTCGTAGATCTCCTCCGCCTTCGCGCGCCAGTCCTTCACGAAGCTCGCCTTCTCGCGCGCGGCTTGGCACATGGCGCGCAGGAAGAGCTGCCCGGCCTTCCCCTCTTTGTGGGCGATGAAGTCGAAGAAGCTCCAGGACTTCGCCAGGTCGGCGTCGTCCATCCCGTACAGGTCGCGGATCGCGAGGATGTCGATCGGGCGTCCCTCGTCCAGAGCCAGCGAGTTGTAGAAGTCGCGCAGGCCCAGTCGCGCCGTCTTCTCGCCCTCCTTCTTCTTCTCGTGGACGTACCGCGCTTCCCTTTCGAGGCCCTTGCAGGTCACGTTGTTGCGCCCCAGGTACTCGAGGGCGAGGTAGTAGCCCACGCCCTCCCTCAGCCAGTCCATCCGCATCCCGATGCGATTGCGGTCGAAGTGGATCCGCGCCAACTCGTGTCCGAGCTGGTGCGCCATCCAGCCCTCGAGATCGGCGTCCTCGATCAGCTTGCAGTAGTACAGGCTCTCCGGCGGCAGCGGACGCTGGGTGCCCGTGGCATCGGACTCGAGGCGATCCTGCTTGTGCTCGTCCCAAGCGAGGCGGTAGTACTGCGTGTAGTAGCGGTCGTGGGCGGAGATCTCCGTGGGGCCGAACCACCACTCCGCGAACAGACGGTCGGGGACGAAGTCCTCGAAGTCGGGCCCCAGGTAGGGATCGACGAACTCGCGGCGGAAGCCCTCGATGATGTCCTCGCCGAACTCGAGCAGCTCCCTCACACGCTCGGCGGGAACCGTGTCGAGGTGGACGATGCGCAGATGCTCGCTCTCCTGGACGGCGAACACGTGCTTCCCGCCGCTGATCGCCTGGGAAGCCTCCACCAGCTCGGGCGGGGTCGGCACCTGCCGGATCGCCTCCTTGCCCTTGCTGGCGCGCAGCTCGAGCGCCTCGGCGGCGACGGTCTTCGACTGGCGGTCGATCTCCTTCTGCAGCTTCTTCGCGGCGTCGGGATACAGCGTGCTCGCGAGCCAGGTCTGAAGACTCTCGTAGCGGCTGATCAAGCGGTGGTGCACCAGGAACCACTCGCGGCTGGCCTTGGGCTGGGCATCGCGTTCGCGGGTCAGCTCGTCGATCCGCGCGAGCCGCTCGCGGTACTCCTGCGCGAGCCCGTAGAGGTTCTCCTCGCGCATGAGCACGCCGATCCTGGCGACGTGCGTGGCGGTGACGTCCGCGACGCCCTTGGGCGAGGTGGGCACGCGCTGGTCGCCCTGGAACTTGTAGGGGACGTGGCTCGGGTCCTGGGGGTCGCCCAGGTAGAACTCGAGGGTGCCGCTCGAGAGCCAGGTGACCTTCGAGTCCTCGAAGGAAACCCCGTACTTGGCCTCGCCGACGAGCACGGCCTCGCCGGCGACCTCGACCGTCTGCTTGCGGTACTTCGCGGCCGCCTTGGCGTCCTTGAAGTGGACGGTGAGGATCTGGGCGGAGGCGGGGAAGGCCAGGCCGATCGCCACCGCCAGGGTCGAGAGCAGGCGCATCGTGAGTCTTCTTTCAGGGCGGCGAGCGTGCTGGCGATTCTAGGCCTTGATGGGCCTTCGCCTCGCGCGGAGCGGGATCGGCTCCACTGCCGGTGGCGCTCCCTCTCACGCACCCGACGCTTGGGCGGCTCCGCCCCGCCCGCGCCAGGCGAGCCCGCGAGCGCTTCCGTAGGCAGGGGCGTAGGCATTCTCCGGGGCAGCTCGGCGAGGGGGCCCCGGGTTCGTGTCTGGCGATGCTCCGGCCGCGGGTCTCTCTAGGAATTCCCAAAATCCGGACGCGCTTCTCCCGCAGGAAATGCGGCTGCCGCGGCGGTCCTGAGCCGCCGCGCCGTCCGCCGCTCCGCCGGCATCGAGCGGCGGGGCGGTTCCGAAGAGTCCCCCCCATGCGCTGGCTGGTCCTGGCCGGCGCCGTGCTGGCATCCTCCTGCAGCACGGGCGCCGAATTCACCGAATCCCGGTACGCCGAAGGCGGCCGGCTGCGCTTCCGCGGCGTCGTCGAGCGCTCGCAGGAGAGCCCCCGCAGCCAAGGCGAGTGGGTCTTCTGGTACCGCAGCGGCGGCGTACAGGCCCGCGGGGCGTTCCAGGATGGCGCCGCGCCCGCGCCGGCGGACCTCGAGGGCGAGCGCACGCGGATCACGCTGCACGGGCGCCAGGGACCCTGGACCTTCTGGGGCGCGGCCGGACAGATCCTCGCCCGCGGCGACTACGAAGGCGGCCTGCGCCACGGCTGGTGGACCACTTGGTTCCCGAGCGGCCAGCGCTGCTGCGCCGGACGCTTCGAGTTCGGCCGGCCGGTGGGGGTGCACGTCTCCTGGCACGGCAACGGCCTCGTGCGCGAGGAGCGCTCGTACCTGCACGGCGTGCTCGACGGCCTCTGCCGCCTCTGGGACGAGCAGGGGCAGCTCGTCTGGGAGGGCCGCCATCGCGCCGGCTTCCCCGCCGCCGACGGGTTCGCGCCGCCGGTTCCGCTCGTGCACGGCGAGGCCTGCGCCGACGCCTTCGAGCCCCGCGAGCGGCCAGCGGCGGTCGTAGCGGCCGCGCCTCGCTGACCCGCTCAGCGCGGCGGCGGCTCCCAGCGCAGCCGATAGAACTCGAGCGTGAAGCCCATGCGCGCGGCCTCGAAGAGGCGCACGAAGAGGGGCCGGTTCCAAGGCGCATCGAGGTAGCGCCAATCGAGCATCGTGTCCTCGCCGCGGTCGTCGCGCTCGGGCGAGAAGCGAGCCACCCGCTCGCCCTCGCTCTGCAAGACGTGCCGGACCCGCTGCAGCGCCGGTCCATCGGGATCGCCCGGGCCGCTCGGGACCAGCACGTAGTCGGGCCGCCTCGCGTAGAGCCAACCCCGCGCGTCGGCGAGGATCGCCGCCTGCGTCGTTCCCACCTCGCCGGGCAGCAGGATCTGGTGGCGATCGCCGCCAAACGACTCGGGGGCCAGCGCCGCTTGGTAGTCGATCCAATAGGTGGCGCCGACCGCGGCGTTGCGGCCCAGCGCGCCGGGGGCGTGAAGGAGCGGCAGGTCGATCACCGGGACGGTGAGCAGGCGATCTTCGCCGGGCGAGAGCTCGCGCCGGATCCAGTCCGCGGCGAGCTGCTGGGTGTCGCGGGCGCTGCGCACGGTTCCCAGCCGGTGAACCGCGGCGACGGGCAAGGCGAGCAGCACGAGGGCGAGCGCGACGCTCAGCTTCGCGAACCGCGGGCCGGTGTCCGGAGCCAGCCGCATGGCCAGCGCTCGAACCCCCACGGCCGCGAGGATCCCGGCGTACGGGAGGAGCTGGAGCATGAAACGCTCCCACGTCTCCTCGTAGAGGCCGATCACGATCGTGTAGGGCACCGCGTGGGCGAGCACGACCGCGACGTCGAGCTGCGCCTCGCGCCCGGCTGGACGCCGGACGAGTCGGACGAGCACCAGCGCGAGCCCCGCCAGGGCCAGCACGTAGAGCAGTGGGTCGTAGGTCGCAAACGTCGAGGCGATCACGGGAAAGCCGGCGCCGTTGAACTTCGAAAGGAACAGCGGCTGGCCCGAGAGGTTGATCGACGCCCCGTGGATCGAGTCCTCGACGCGGAGGTAGCGCCCCGCAGCCTCGATGTAGAAGGGATAGAAGATCGGCACGCTGGCGGCGACCAGCGCGAGGGAGCCGAGGATCGACCAACGCGAACGCCGGCGCATGCCGCGAGAGCGCAGGACGTGGGCGACGAGCAGAGGTCCCAGCGCGAAGACGCCGCTGTGCAGCGAGCCGATCGCGAGCGCCGCCGCGAGGCCGGCGAGCAGGTACCACCTCGGCGACGGATGGCGCCTGAGGTGGATCGAGGTGACGACTGTGAGCAGGATGAACGTCGTGACCGGCCCGTGGGGCCGCGCGAGCTGGGTGAAGGCGACGTGCAGGAGGCTGGTCACCGCGAACGCCGCCGCGAGCAGCGACCACCCGGGAGCGAGGAAGACCCGCGCGAGCCAGTAGGTGCCGGGCACGATCCCCAGCGAGAGCAGGGCCGCTGAAGCGCGCACCTCGAGCCATGGGGTCCGCGCGCGCTCGAGGTGCTCCTCCAGCCCCATCCCGGGTCGCGCCGCTCCGCCGCCGTCGGTGGGCAGGAGCAGCGCCGTGCGCGACACCAAGTGCGGGTAGAGCGCGTAGAAGCGGTCGCTCTCGGGGTCGTAGTCGGCTCCGCGGAAGACCTGGAGCTGGCGCAGGGGGAGGTGCTCGTCCATCTGCGTCGCATGGGGCAGCATCATCCCGATGCCGCGCAGTCGCTCCCAGAGGGCGAAGCCGGTCAAGACGACCAGCGCGAGGACGACCAGGTTGCGGCCGCTGGTGATGCGCGATTGCATGGCAAGGCGAGCGCCCGCGCGTCAGGGCGGACGATTCGAGCCTATCGCACGGCCGCCGGGCAAGCGCGAGCCGGTGGTGCGGAAGGGGGGACTCGAACCCCCACGGGTTGCCCCACAGGATCCTAAGTCCTGCGCGTCTGCCGTTTCGCCACTTCCGCGGGCGCGTCGGCTCGGCGAATCCTAATGGATCTTCGGGGGGATCGACGGCGCGAGCGCGGCCAGCTCCGCCGCAGCGGCGCGGCGGACGGTGGTGCTCTCGGCGTTGATCTCGGCCAGGCCGGACTCGAAGCGCGCGAGCTGATCGGGGGAGTAGGCGGCGCGGTCGAAGCCGTGGCGCTGGCGGAACTCCTTGAGGAAGTGGTTGCGCTTGCGGTCGAGGCGGTCCTGGGCCTCGATCCAGGCGGCGAGCTGCGCCCGGATGCGCTCGACGACCTCCGGCCCGGGCTCGCGGGGCCACAGGCGCTCGAAGTGCTCGGCGCCGCGCGGCGAGAGCTCCAGCACGATCTCCGCCTTCAGGCCGAGGCCGCAGCCCGGCGCGGCGCCGCCCGAGCGGTCCTGCGCGATCAAGGTTCCGGCAGCTTGGCGGGCGCGCGAGGCGTACACGGCCTCCTCCAGGAGATCCTCGGCCGACGCGATCCGCTCGTCCATCCCCGAACCCGCTAGCAGTGCTCGTCGAAGGCTTCGCTCAGGCTCTTCGCGAGCACGCCCGGGTCGCGGCCCTCGATGTCCTGGCGCTGGAACATCTTCACCAGCTTTCCGTCCTTGATCAGCGCGATCTGCGGCGAGCTCGGACGGTAAGGCGCGAAGTACTCGCGGGCCTTCGCCACGGCTTCGGTCTCCATGCCGGCGAACACCGTGACCATCTGGCTCGGCTTCTTCTCGCTCATCATCGCCAGGCGCAAGCCCGGACGCGCTCCGCCGGCGGCGCAGCCGCAGACGGAGTTGACGAAGACGAGCGTCGTGCCCGGCTTTTTCAGGGCCTCATCGACTTCCTTGGGGGAGCGCAGCTCCTTCACTCCGAGGCGCGTGACCTCATCGCGCATCGGCTGGACGAGTTCCGGATCGTACATGGCGGCTCTTCTCTCGTGGCTGGGGACGGCGGACCTGGCGGTCCGAGGTCGGTCTCCTGGGACGGCGGGGGGCGAGATTCTACCCGAGGCGCACCAGGGACCAGCCGGGCATCAGGGCGCGGCCCCCGCGCCGGTCCCTCCTTCGGGCCACAGCTCGTGGCGGCGGTGCTCCATGTCCTCGAGCAGGGCCCTCAAGGTCGCGTGCTCGCCGAGCAGGAAGATCGAGTCGAGGTTGAGCTGGCACACGGCGCACACGGGCCTCGAGCCGCGGTAGCTCATGACGTCCAGGCGCGGGGAGAGCACGACGTCCTCGAGCCCGAACTCCTGCGCCTGGAGCGGCGTGCCGTCCTCGTCGAAGCCGAAGAAGCGCTTCACCTCGGCCGGCGTGCGGCAGCACAGGTAGCAGCGGTCCTTGTGGCCGGCGCGGTCGAGCGCGGCGAAGTACTCCTGGAAGCGTTCCTCCATCGCCATCACACCAGCTCCCCTTCGGGCACGCGCTCGACCTCCAGCGGGCGGTCGGCGCGCGCGGTCAATCCGTACACCAAGCGTACCGCGCGCGCGCCGAAGGCCTGGTGCAGCTCCTCGATCTCGGCCGCCAGCGCGTCCTCCTCGAGGCTGTCCACCTCGGGCAGGACGATCGCCGCCACGGGCGTGCCGCGCGCGGTGCGCCCCACGGCGCGCACGAAGCGCCCCGCGTAGCGGCCGACCTCCGGGATCTCCTCGCCGACCAGCTCGGCCGCGCTGCGCCGCAGGTGGTCGAGCACGAAGTCCGTGCGCGCCTCGTCGTAGAGCCGCGGCAGGTCGGGCTCGATGATCTCCTCGAGCACCTTTGCACCGCGGCCGGCATGGATCAGCGAGAGCGACGGCTGGAGGTGGCGGAAATGGAACTGCAGGAAGCGGTCGGCGATCCGGTAGCTGCCGCGCCGCGAGCGCAGCGGATCGGGGTCGGAGAGCGGCACCTCGCGCTCCACCAGCTCCAGCTCGCGCAGGACGTGCAGGTACTTGTTGGCCGTGGTCGAGTCGACGCCGACCTGGATCGCGATGTCGTTGAGGCGCTGGGCGCCGCGCGCGACTGCAGCCAGGATCGAGTTGTAGGTGGCCGGGTTGGAGAGCTCCGAGCGCAAGAGGAACTGCACCTCGTCGAAGAGGTAGCCCTCGGGCCGCAGGACGTCGCGCAGGAGGTTCTCGCGCAGCGAGAGCGCGTCGTCGAAGCGCTGCAGGTAGGCCGGCATGCCGCCGAGGATCGCGTAGGCGAGCACGCGCTCGCGCATCGGCCAGCGCGGGAAGAAGGCCAGGGTCTCCAGCGGCGGGAGCGGCTCGAGCCGGCGCTGGCCGGTGCGGCGCCCGAAGAGCGGCGAGCGCTCGGCGAGGACCTCCTTCTCCATGAAGGACACCTGGCTCCCGCACAGGACCAGCATCAGCGAGCTCTTCTTGCCGCGCGTGTCCCAGAAGCGCTGCAGCTCCGAGGGCAGGCCCTTGTTCGACTCGCACAGGTAGGGGAACTCGTCGAGGACGACGACCAGCCGCTCCGGTCCGGCGCGTTCGGCCAGGAACGAGAGGGCGGCGCTCCAGTCGGGGAACTCGACCTCGGCCGCCAGGGCGTCGCGCAGGCCCTCGGCGAGGGCGGAGCGGAAGGCGCGCAGGTTGTCGCGGTCGCGCACCTGCGCGGCGAGGAAGTAGACCGCGCGCCGGCCCTGGCAGAAGCGCTGCAGGAGCTCCGTCTTGCCGACGCGGCGGCGGCCGTAGAGCACGAAGAGCTCGGGGCGGCCGGAGGCGGCCAGCTCCTCGAGGACCCCGAGCTCGCGATCGCGCCCGATGAACATGGGGAGAGGCTATACGAGCCAGTATTATACTTCCAAGTATATTATCGGTCCGCGCGGGCCCGGTGGGCTGGCTTCAGCCCCGGGCGACGGGCGCCCGAGAAAGGGCGGGGGAGCGGGATGACGGCGAGCCGAAGCGAGGAGCGGGCGACGCGCGCCGTGGTCACCGCCCGGAGCCTCGAGCGCTGCCTCGAGCAGCTCGGCGTGCGCCGCGGCTCGGTGCTGCTCGTGCACACCTCGCTTTCCGCCCTCGGCTACGTCGTCCACGGGGTCGACGCCCTGCGGCTGGCGCTCGAGCGCGCGCTGGGCGAGGAAGGGACGCTCCTGGTCCCGACCTTCACCGGGGACCTCGTCGATCCCTCGGCTTGGGTCGATCCCGCGCTGCCGGCGTCCATGTGGAACGAGGTGCGCGACGGCATGCCCTGCTTCGATCCCTCGCGCAGCATGCCGAGGTTGATGGGGCAGCTCGCCACGAGCGTCCTGCTCGACCCGCACCGGCGGCGCTCCGCTCACCCGATCTGCAGCTTCGCGGCGCTCGGACCGCGGGCGGAGGAGCTGGTCGAGGGTCACGAGCTGCGCGATCCGTTCGGCCCGAAGAGCCCGGTGGCGCGGGCGCGCGCGCTCGACGGGCAGGTGCTGCTGATCGGCGTCGACCAGCGCCGCAACAGCGCGATGATCCACGCCCATTGCCTGGCGAACGCGCCGCAGGTGCGGCGCAACAAGGGATCGTTCCTCGCCGGCTCGGTCGAGGAGCGCGAGTGGGTCGCGCCGCTGCGGCTCTCCGAGTGCACGGAGGGCTACGGCCGGATCGAGCTGGAGCTGGCGGCGCGAGGCTTGGTGCGCGTGGCGCGAGCCGGAGACGCGACCGCGCGCCTGATGCGCCTGCAGCCCTTCGTCGCGGCGGTCGAGCACCTCCTGCGGCTGCGGCCCGAGTCCGTGCTGTGCGGCCGGCCGGCTTGCCGCCAGTGCGCTCCGTGAAGCCCGGGAGCCGCTAGCCCGCGCATCCCCGGCTCGCGCCGGGGACCGCATCTCCAGGGCCGGTGCGGTCCCGGGGACAATCGGTCCGTGCCGGACGGCGCCCGATCGTTCAGGATGTCGCCGGCGGAGGGGCCAGGGGAACCACGGTGCGCTGGGGTCTGTCTCGCCGGATCGGAGCGGAGGAGCGCGCGCCCCCGGCGAGCGCCGAGCGCCCGCTCGATGGCCGCGGGAGGCCGCTGCCGGCGGCGGCCGAGCCCGCGGTGCTCGCGCTGCTCGGGCTGACCGCGTGCCTGCAGATTTGGGTCTGGTCCCGCGTCGAGGGCTACGAGCTGGCGGACTCGATCGAGTACCTCGAGCGGGCCTTGGCCTGGGTGCGCGGCGAGTCGATGGCGTCCGACGCGAGCGTGCGCTCGTTCGCGTTCTCGACGCTGTTCATGCCGCTGTTCGGTCTCGCGCGCGCGCTGGGGATCGAGGACCTGAGGCCGC
This sequence comes from Planctomycetota bacterium, assembly GCA_035546375.1. GTDB lineage: Bacteria > Planctomycetota > UBA1135 > UBA1135 > DATKBQ01. Next base: position 10,178 of record DATKBQ010000576.1, read on the forward strand.
TCGTGTACGTGGCGCGGGTGGTGCAGATGGCGCTCGCCCTAGGGCTCGTGCTCGTGTGCGTCCGGCTCGGCGCGCGCTTGGGGGACCGGCGCAGCGGCCTGGCCGCGGGGCTGGCCGTCGCCGCGAACCCGGTGTTCCTGCTCTACAGCGTCTCGCCCGTGGCGGACATCGCCGCGGGGCTGTGCGTCGCCCTGGCGTTGGAGCGGCTGCTCGAGCCCGGCAGCTTCCGTACGGCGCTCGGCGGCGGGCTGTGGCTCGGCGTCGCGTTCCTGATGGCGTACAAGGCGCTGCTCGTCGTGCTGGCGGTGGGGCTCGCGGTGCTCGTGCGCGACCGCCGGCGGCTGGCGGCGCCGCTCGGGATCGGCGCGGGGGTGAGCGCCGCGGTCGGCGTGCAGGTGGTGCTCGACCGCATCGTCTACGGCGAGTGGGGTGCCAGCGTCTGGCGCTACGCCCTCGACAACTTCGGCTCGGTGCTGACCAAGCTCGTGCTCCAGGTGGGCCTGCGCGACGTGGCGTTCTCGATCTCGCGCTTCCAGCACGAGCTGCGCGGCTACGAGTTCTCGCCCGATCCCACGGCGACGACGACGCGCCAGCTCCAGCCGGAGAACTGGTACGTCATGCACGGGCCCGAGTTCCTGGTGTGGCCGGTGCTCGCCTGCTTCGCGGTCGGGCTGGTGGCCGGCATCTGGCGCACGCGCTGGAAGGCCGGTCTGCTGGCCGTGATCTTCGCGGTGAGCCTCGTGGCGATGAGCACGAAGGGCGCCAAGGACTTCCGCCTGTGGCTGCCCTTGCTGCCGGCGATCGCTCCCCTGTGCGGGTACGGGTGGCTCGTGCTTGCCGGGCCCGGCGAGCGCTCGCCCGCCTGGAGGCGCGGCGCGTGCGCGCTGATGCTCGTCGGCGCGATCCCGCTGGCGATGCGAGGCGTGCTCGATCTTCAGCCGCGGCGTCACGGAGCCTACTGGCGCGCGCTCGAGATGGTCGAGCGCGACGCGCCGCCGCGGTCGGTGGGCCAGGGCCAGGCGAGCCGCCCGCGCGTCGCGAGCGCCTACCACTGGGCCGTCTTCCTGCGCGCATCACCGCGCTTCGAGATGGTGAAGCTGCCGTTCCGGCTCGCGGGCTGGAGCAAGCTCTCGCCGGAGGAGCGCGGCGCGCAGCTCGGGACGCTCGAGGACGTCGACTGGCTCTTGGTGCACCTGCCGCTCCTGACCCAGGACCCGGCGCTGCTCGTGGCGGTCAACGAGCGTTTCGAGGTCCACGGCGCGCTGTTCGACCCCGAGACCAACGCCGGGATCGGGCCCGTGTTCGTGCTGCGCCGCTGCGAGTCCCGAGCGCGCGGGCGGACGTTCTTCCGGCGCCACGCGGGGGAGGGAGCGGCGCAGCTCACGGCGCGGGCCGACCTCGGTCCCCCGATCTCATTCCGCCGCGAGGCGGACGATTCGGGAGCTCCGGCCGAGGGCGTGACGCTCGTCGGCTGGGAGTTCGAGACGCTGCCGGGCTCCGATCACGGCTGGATCACCTACCACTGGCGCGCCGACGCGCCGCTCTCGCGGGAGTACCTGGTCATGGACCGCGTCACCGGACCGGAGCACCTCTGGGCGTGGCAGAACAACCACGCGCCGGCCTACGGCGCCCACTCGTTCCGATCGCTCGCGCCGGGGGAGCTCTTGAGCGAGAGCTACCTGCTCGTGCCCGTGAAGGATGCCTACCTGCCGCGCGCGCCCTACCGCCCGATCGGCGGCCCGTGGCTCCGCGGCGACCTGATCCCGGCCAGCCTGTGGCTCGCCGTGATCGAAGCCGCGAGCGCCCGGCGCATGCGCACCTACCCCGCCGGCGCGTCCTCCGCCCTCGAGGATCACCTCGTCCCGCGCGGCCCCGCCGACCTCGAAGGCTTCCGCCTCAGCGCCGACGGCCTGGTCCGCATCGGCCGCTTCTACCTCCCCGTCCCCGCCCGCGCCAAGACGATGAATTGACTCCGCGATGGTTCACCACTTTGTGTTACACGGCGCTTGCACGCCCGGCGTGCAAGCGCCGTGTAACACAAAGTGGTGAACCATCGCGGAGATGGATCATAGGGCGATCCGCGGCGTGAAGCCGACCGAGGTGTTGCCGCAGTTCTGCGCCCGCGCCGGCATGGCCGCGGCGACCACGGCGGTTGCGGCCAGGGCGATGGGAGGGACCTTCATGGTGTCGGACTCCTGGAGTGGATCGGGGGCGAGGGTGCCGGCGCCGTCCTCGAACACGCCTTGCGGCGATCGGTTCCTTCCGAGCCTGCCCCGCACAGGGTTCACCAGGGCTTCGGGTATCCTCGCGCCGCGGGCCAATGGACGGGACGACGATCCGCACCGAGAGGCTGGTCCTCGTCGCGCCCGACGGCGCGATCGAGCGCGCCGCGGCCGGCGGACCCCAGGCGCTCGCCCGCGCCCTCGGAGCCCGGGTGCCGCGCGACTGGCCGCCGCCGATGGCCGCGAACGTGCTCGGCTACTGGGCCGTGCGCCTGGAGGCGGAGCCGGCGCTGCGCGGCTGGACCGCGCGCTACTGGCTGCTCGAGCGGGACGCCGGCGAGCCCGAGCTGGTGGGCTACGGCGGCTTCAAGGGCCCTCCCGATGCCGAAGGCACGGTCGAGGTCGGCTACGCGGTGGTCGCGGGGCGCCAGCGCGCGGGTCTCGCGACCGAGGCGGTGGGCGCACTGGTGAGCTGGGCCTTCGCGCGCTCGGAGGTGCGGAGCGTGGTGGCGCACACCTATCCCGAGCTCCACGCCTCGATCCGCGTCCTCGAGAAGCTCGGCTTCGAGCGCCGCGGCGAGGGCGCGGAGCCGCGCACGCTGTGCTACCGGCTGGCGCGCCCGGAACTGCCGGAATGCCGGGGAATGAATGGCAACCCTCTCGCCGGATAGTGGGGCGACCGCGCCGTAGGAGGCGACCTTCGAGTTCCACGAGAAGCTCGAGGGCGTTGGCGCCCCCGAGGCCAAGCGCAGGGGAGCCCACGTCTGGTACGCCGGCACGATCGTCCAGATCCTCCTGCTCGACGTCGTCTTCTCGCTCGACTCGGTGATCACCGCCGTCGGCATGGCGCGCGCCCTTTGGGTGATGATCACCGCCGTGATCGCGGCAGTGCTGGTCATGCTCGTCTTCGCCAGCGCGATCAGCGGCTTCATCGAGCCCCACCCGACGATGAGGATGCTGGCGCTCTCCTTCCTGGTCTTGATCGGCGTGCTGCTGGTCACCGAAGGCTTCGGCCAGCACATCGAGCGCGGCTACGTCTACTTCACGATGGCCTTCTCGCTCGCCGTCGAGCTCTTGAACCTGCGCCTGCGCCGCCGCGTGGAGCCCGTGCTCCTGCACGGCGGGACCCCGGCGGAGGGCTCCTCGGCCTCCCCCTGAACGCGGCGGCCCGCCGCTATCGCCCCCCGCGGCGGAGCATGCCTGAAACCTGCTCGAAGCTTGGATCTCGACCGGATAGGAAACCGGCGAGATCCTGGATATCCGGCGGGGCGCCGAGCGGCGGCTGGCGAGAACTCCGCCGGTGTCCCAGATTGGTGCGCCCATGACGCTCGAAGCCTTCCACCCCGCGGTCCGTCGCTGGTTCCAGGCCGAGCTGGGCGAGCCGACCCCCGCTCAGAGCCGGGGCTGGCCCGCGATCCGCGGAGGCGGAAACGTGCTCATCGCGGCGCCCACCGGCACGGGCAAGACGCTGGCCGCGTTCCTGTGGGCCTTGGACGGTCTCTTCCGCCAGGGCGCGGAGCTGCGCGACGAGACCCAAGTGGTCTACGTCTCGCCGTTGCGCGCGCTCTCGAACGACGTCCAGAAGAACCTCCAGGCGCCGCTGGCGGCGATCCGCGCCCTCGATCCGTCGCTGCCCGAGCTGCGCGTCCTCGTGCGCACCGGCGACACGCCGGCCCGCGAGCGCAACGCCATGGGCCGGCGGCCGCCGCACGTCCTGGTCACGACGCCCGAGTCGCTCTACATCCTGCTGACCAGCGCCGGCGGGCGCGGGATCTTGCGCACGGCGCGCACGGTGATCGTGGATGAGATCCACGCCCTCGCGCGCGACAAGCGCGGCTCGCACCTGGCGCTCTCGCTCGAGCGCCTCGAGCAGCTCTGCCTGGAGAATGGTGGACCTTCGCCGCAGCGGATCGGCCTCTCGGCCACGCAAAAACCATTGGACGCCGTCGGCCAGCTCTTGTGCGGCGTCGGACGCGAGTGCGAGCGGATCGACGCCGGGCATTTGCGCCACCTCGATCTCGAGATCGTCGTGCCCGACATCCCGCTCGCGGCGGTGTGCAGCCACGACCAATGGACGGAGATCCACGCGCGCATGGCCGAGCTGATCCGCGCCCATCGCACGACGCTGGTCTTCGTCAACACGCGCAAGCTCGCCGAGCGCCTCGCGGCGCGGCTCACGGAAGTGCTCGGCGCCGGGGCGGTCGCTTGCCACCACGGCAGCCTCTCGCGCGAGATGCGCCTCGACGCCGAGCAGAGGCTCAAGGCAGGCGAATTGAAGGCGCTCGTCGCCACCGCCTCGCTGGAGCTCGGGATCGACATCGGCGACGTGGACCTCGTTTGCCAGGTGGGCAGCTCGCGCACGATCGCGACGCTCCTGCAGCGCGTCGGCCGCGCCGGGCACGGCGTCGAGCGCGTGCCCAAGGGGCGGGTCTTCCCGCTGACCCTCGACGAGGCGGTCGAAGTCGTGGCGCTCCTGCGCGCGATCCGCGCCGGGCGGCTGGACCGCACGCCGGAGCCGCCCGCGGCGCTCGACATCCTGGCGCAGCAAGTGGTCGCCGCGTGCGCCGGCGGCGAGTGGCGCGAGGACGAGCTCTACGAGCGCTTCCGCCGCGCCTGGCCCTACCGCAACCTCTCGCGCGAAGACTTCGACTCGGTGCTCGCGCTGCACGCGAGCGGACGCACGGCCCTCCTGCACCGCGACGCCGCCGGCGGGCGCGTGCGCGGAACCCGGCGCGCGAGGATCCCGGCGCTGACTTCCGGCGGCGCGATCCCGGACAACGCCGACTACCGCGTCGTACTCGAGCCCGAGGGCACCTTCGTCGGCACGCTCAACGAGGACTTCGCCATCGAGGCGAACCGCGGCGACATCTTCCAGCTCGGGAACACCTCGTGGCAGATCCTCAAGGTCGAGCCGGGGACGGTGCGCGTCGCCGACGCGGCGGGCCAGCCGCCGACCTTGCCCTTCTGGCTGGGCGAGGCGCCCGGGCGCAGCCGCGAGCTGAGCCTGGAGGTCGCCCGCGTGCGCGAGGAGTGCACGTCGGCGGCGTGGGTCGAGCGCGAGGTCGGCGCCGCGCGCGACGTCGCCGGGCAGGTCGCGGACTACCTGGCCGAGGGCCGAGCCGCGCTCGGAGGCGTTCCGACCGAGCGGTGCGTGATCGCAGAGCGCTTCTTCGACGAGAGCGGCGGGATGCAGCTGGTGATCCACGCCCCGTATGGAAGCCGAGTCAACCGCGCGCTCGGCCTGGCGCTGCGCAAGCGCATCTGCCGCGGCTTCGGCTTCGAGCTGCAGGCGGCGGCCGACGAGGAGGCGATCGTGCTCTCGCTCGGCGCACAGCACTCCTTCGAGCTGCAGGACGTGTTCCACTACCTGCGCTCCGCCGGCGCCCGCGAGGTGCTCGTCCAGGCCCTGCTCGCCTCGCCCTTGTTCACCGCCCGCTGGCGCTGGAACGCGGTGCGCTCGCTCCTGCTCCCGCGCGTCGCCGGCGGGCGCAGCGTGCCGCCGCCGATCCGCCGCATGCGCGCCGAGGACCTGCTCGCTCGCGCCTTCCCGCAGGCGGTCGCGTGCGGCGAAACGCTGCCGCCGGGCGACGTGGCCGTTCCGATGGAGCACCCGATCGTGCGCCAGACCGTCGAGGACTGCCTGCACGAGGCGCTCGACGTCGACGGCCTGATCGAGCTCCTGGAGAAGATCGAGTCCGGGCGGATCGAGACCCGCGCCGTGGACACGCCCGAGCCGTCGGCCTTCGCGCGCGGCATCCTCGCCGCGCACCCCTACAGCTTCCTCGACGACGCGCCGCTGGAGGAGCGCCGCACGCAGGCCGTGCTCACGCGCCGCGCGCTCGACGCGCGGATCGCCGACGACCTCGGCGCGCTGGACCCCGAGGCCATCGCGCGCGTGCGCGCCGAGGCTTGGCCGGCTCCTGAGAGCGCCGAGGAGCTGCACGAGGCGCTGGGCTGGATGGGCTTCCTCGAGGAGCGCGAGGTCGCGGGCTGGCGCGGCTGGCTGGACGAGCTCGCGAGCGCGGGCCGCGCCGTGCGCGAGGGCGATCGCTGGTTCGCCCTCGAGGCTCCGCGCGCCGGCGTGGAGGTCCTGCGCGGACGCTTGGAAGCCTTGGGACCCTTGCGCGCCGGCGATCCGCTGCTGGCCGAGTTCGCCGCCGAGGTGCTCGAGCTGGAGTCGCGCGGCGACGTGCTGCGCGTGCGCTTCGACGGGGCGCAGGGCTGGTGCAACCGCCGGCTGCTCGCGCGCATCCAGCGCTACACGCTCGGGCGGCTGCGGCGCGCGATCGAGCCGGTGACCGCCGCGCAGTTCCTGCGCTTCCTCGCCGTCTGGCAGCACGCCGATCCCGCTCACCGGCTGCACGGACCGCGCGGCGTGCTGGAGGTCGTGGCCCAGCTCGCCGGGTTCCAGGCGTCGCCCTCGGCTTGGGAGCGCCAGATCCTGCCGGCGCGGGTCGAGGGCTTCCGCGGAAGCTGGCTCGACGAGCTGTCGCTCTCGGGCGAGCTGTCCTGGGGCCGTTTGTGGGGCTCCGGCGCCGTCGCGCCGCGCTCGACGCCGCTGGCGCTCGTGCCGCGCGAGGAGCTGGAGGCCTGGCTGGAAATCGCGGAGCCGGTGGAGACCGCGGACGCCGGCGCGGACGCGCGCAAGGTGCTCGAGGTGCTCGAGCGGCGCGGCGCAAGCTTCCAACCCGACCTCGCCCGGCAAACCGGCTTGCTTCCGTGGCAGCTCGACGCCGCGCTCGGCCAGCTCGTCGCCCTGGGGCTCGCGACCTGCGACGCCTTCTCCGGCATGCGCAGCCTCGCCCGCGCGGCCAGCGGGCGCAGGGGACGCACGCGCGCGCGCACGCCGCCGCCGTCCGGCCGCTGGAGCCCGTGGCGCCGAGCCCCTGATGCGGGATCGAGCGCGGACGAAGCCGCGCTCGGGGCCCGCGCCGAGTTCGCCGCACGCGCGCTCTTGCGCCGCACCGGCATCGTCTTTCGCCGGACGGTCGAGCGCGAGCGCATTCCCGTTTCCTGGCGCGACCTGTGGCGCGCGCTGCGCCGCCTCGAGGTGCGCGGCGAGGTGCACGGCGGCCGCTTCGTCGCCGGCTTCTCGGGCGAGCAGTTCGCGCTGCCCGAGGCGGTGTCGCGGCTTAGGCAAGTGCGCGACACGGCTCTCGAGGGTGAGCTTTCGGTGGCGGCTTGCGACCCGCTCAACTTCTCCGGGCTCTTGACGCCCGCGGAGCGCGTCCCCTCGAACTCGGGCCGCCGCGTGCAAGTGGGAGTCTGATCTCGCCTGCGCCGCGCCGGCGCGCGCAGAGGCCTACTTGCGCTCCCGCCCGAGCTTGCCGTACTCGATCAGCTCTGCTTCTTGACTCCGCGAAGAGATCAGCGCTCGAGCGGCTGATCCGGACATGGAGCGTCCTGGCGGTCGTACTCGGCCGCGAAAGCGCCCGAAGGGCGCCCCTGGACGCTTGCTCCCTAGTCGACTGCCTCGGTAATCGGGCGCGCCCAGCGGATCTCATCCCACCCAGGCCTGACACCCTCGACCCGGATCCGGTTGTACACGCCGCGCACGCCGTGGATCTCGGCGCAGATCTCCTCAGCCACCGCGCGGTCGCGCGGGTCGTCCACGGCGCCGCGCAGCGCGACCTCGCCGCCCTCGACCTCCACGGTCACCCGGCTCGCATCGAGGTCTAGATCGTTCGCGAGCCTTTCCCACGCCTCGTCCCGCAGCCGCTCGTCCGATCGCTGGTACGAGCGCGGCCCGACGCCCCGGAAGCCACGCCGCAGGGGCGCGGCGAAGGGGTGACCCTCGAAGCCGCCCACGCGCGCTGACGGACCGAGTTCGCCGCTCCAGGGCTCCGCATACTCGACCTCGGGCAGGCCTCGGCGCTCGACGTCGCCATCGCGCCCATAGTTGCCGAGCTCGTAGTTCCATTGCCCGCGATGCCTGCCCGGCATCGGGATCCCGACCTCGCGCACGCCCTCGCGCAACCCCCAGCGGCCGCCGGTCAGCGGCGGCGCATCCGGAGGCTCGCGCCGGCTCTCCCAGTCCTCCGGCGCTGTTTCGAGCTCGCGCTCGATGTACTCGAGCGCCTCCAGCGGGCGTTCGCGATCGCCTGCCTCAGGGCCGAGGAACCGGCCCCCGTGGCGGCGGTCCGGCCGCTGCGGTGAGCGCGGCTCGACGGGTACGTGGGCAGGCCAGGGTTCCTCCGGCTCCATGGACTCTTTTGCGCAGAGCCATGCGCTCCATTGCCGTGGAACCAAGTCCGCGACCTCAGCGCGCCTCGGCCAGCTCCGGCGCCGCGCGCGTCTGGACCAGCGTGAACTGGCCGCCGGCGTAGTCGATGCGCGCCGTGTCGCCCGGACCGAGCCGACCTGCCAGGATCGCTTCGGCGAGCAGGTTCTGGACGCGCCTCTGGATCGCGCGCTTCAGCGGGCGCGCCCCGTACTCGGGGCTGAAGCCCTCGCGGGCCAGCTCGTCCTTGGCCGCGTCGGTCAGCTCGAGCGCGATCTCCTGCTCCGCCAAGTGCCGGCGCAGGCGCTCGAGCTGCACGTCGACGATTGCGCGCAGCTGCTCGGGCTCCAGCGGGCGGTAGGTGATCACCTCGTCCAGGCGGTTGAGGAACTCCGGCCTGAAGAACTCGCGCACCTGGGCCTCGCTGCGCAGGTTGCTGGTCATCAGGATGATCGTCTGCGTGAAGTCGAGGGTACGGCCGTGCCCGTCGGTCAAGCGGCCGTCGTCGAGGATCTGCAAGAGCACGTTGAACATGTCGTGGTGCGCCTTCTCGACCTCGTCGAGCAGGACCACCGTGTGCGGCTTGCGGCGCACGGCCTCGGTCAGGGCGCCGCCCTCCTCGTAGCCGACGTAGCCGGGCGGGGCGCCGATCAGGCGGCTGACGGTGTGCTTCTCCATGTACTCGCTCATGTCGAGCCGCACCATCGCCTGCTCGTCGTCGAAGAGGAACTCCGCCAGCGCCCGCGCGGTCTCGGTCTTGCCGACGCCGGTCGGCCCGAGCAGGAGGAAGGAGCCCAGCGGGCGCGTCGTCTCCTGCAGGCCGGCGCGTGCGCGGCGCACGGCCTGGGAGATCGCGGAGATCGCCTCGTCCTGGCCGATCACCCGCTCGCGCAGCCGCTCCTCCATGTGCAGGAGCTTCTCGCGCTCGGTCTCGAGCAGGCGTGAGACCGGGATGCCGGTCCAGCGGCTGACCACCTTGGCGATCAGCTCGGCGTCGACCTCCTCGGGGAGCAGCGCGCCGTCCTTCTGGACCTCGGCCAGCTTGCGCGAGTTGGCTTCGAGGTTCGCCTCGGCCTCGGGCAGCTCGCCGTAGCGGATGCGCGCCACGCGCTCGAAGTCGCCCTCGCGCTCCTTGCGCTCGGCCTCGGCGCGCAGGGTCTCGATCAAGGCCTTGCCCGCGCCGATGGCGGTGATCAGGTCCTTCTCGGTCTGCCATCGGGCGCGGAGCGCGCGCGCCTCCTCGTTCAGCTCGGCCAGCTCGGCGGAGATGCCCTCGAGGCGCTTGGCGGTGTCCTTGCCCTTCTCCTTGGCCAGCGCGGTTCGCTCGATCTCGAGCTGGCGGATCTTGCGTTCGATCGCGTCCAGCTCGGGGGGCAGCGAGTCGATCGAGATGCGCAGCTGCGCGGCCGCCTCGTCGACCAGGTCGATCGCCTTGTCGGGCATGAAGCGATCGGTGATGTGGCGGTCGGCGAGCCGCGCCGCCGCGACCAGCGCCTCGTCGAGGATGCGCACGCCGTAGTGCACCTCGTAGCGCTCCTTGAGCCCGCGCAGGATCGCGATCGTGTCCTCGACCGAGGGCTCGCCGACCAGGATCGGCATGAAGCGCCGCTCGAGCGCCTTGTCCTTCTCGACGTGCTTGCGGAACTCGTCGAGGGTGGTGGCGCCGATGCAGTGCAGGTCGCCGCGCGCCAGCGCCGGCTTGAGCATGTTGGCCGCGTCGACCGCTCCCTCGGCTCCGCCCGCGCCGACCACCGTGTGCAGCTCGTCGATGAACAGGATGATCTCGCCCTGCGCCTCGGCGATCTCGTGGAGCACGGCCTTGAGACGCTCCTCGAACTCGCCGCGGTACTTCGATCCCGCCAGCATCGAGCCGAGGTCGAGCGCCATGATGCGCTTGCCCTTGAGCCCCTCGGGCACGTCGCCGGCGACGATGCGGTTGGCGAGGCCCGCCGCGATCGCGGTCTTGCCGACGCCCGGATCGCCGATCAGGACCGGGTTGTTCTTGCGGCGGCGCGAGAGCACCTGCATCACGCGCCGGATCTCGTTGTCGCGCCCGATCACGGGATCGAGCTTCCCGGCGGCGGCCTCGGCGGTCAGGTCGCGCGCGTACTTCTTCAGCGCCTCGAAGGTCGCCTCGGGCTCGGGCGAGGTGACCCGCCGCGAGCCGCGCACCTCGCCCATCGCCGCCTCGATGCGCTCGGGGCCGAGCTTGCGGGCCGAGAAGAGCCCCTTGACCTCGGGCCCGCCGCGCCGCGCGAGGGCGAGCAGCAGGTGCTCGGTCGAGACGTACTCGTCGCCCATCTGCTTGGACGCCGAGCCAGCCTCGTTGAGCACCTCGCCCAAGGCGCGCGAGGGGTTGAGCTGGCCGCCGGCGGCCTTGGGCAGCTTGTCGAGCTGGAGCACGAGCTCGCCGGCCAGGATCCGGGGATCGACGTCGAGCTTGCGCAGGACCGCCGCGGGGACACCCTCGCTCTCGTGGAGCAGCGCGACGGCGAGGTGGGTGGGGGTCAGCTCGGGATGGCCGGCGTCCAACGCCAGCTTCTGCGCCGCTTGGATGACCTCGGCGGCCTTGTTCGTGTAGTTCGCGGGCATTGGTTGGCTCCCTTCGTGAGGGTTACGCGCAAGCTCGATGCCGATCGCGAATTCGCTCCCACGGGGCCGTAGTCGGGGCCGCGCCGCTTATCCTGCCATTATGGCAGCGGTAGAGCAGCCGGAAAGGCAGGAGAGGCGGGCTCAGCGGCGGTGGCAGGACAACCTCCAAACACCGAGCAGCGCAGCGGCGACCACGACCGCGGCTGCGGCCCACTGCCAGATCGGAAGACTTCCCAGGCCGAGCGTGAGGTGATGCATGTCGTTCTCCGTGCAGGGAATCCGGACGGCAGGACCGCGCAATGGCGCGGGTGCGCCAAGGCTCGCCTGACGAGTCCCGGCGGCGAGGTTACCCGCCAGCGTCGATTCAAAGGCGGCGCGACGCGCGCCGGCGGTAGCGGAGGCCTTCGGCAACCGGTCTCCAATCCCGGCGCGCGGACCGGGGCTCAAGTGCTGCGGCCCTTGCGCAGCGCGGGGATGCGGAACTCGTCCTTCGGCAGGAGGTTTCCGCGCTCGTAGACGCGGACGTCGAACGCGTCGCAGATCTCGAAGGCGCGCCGCTCCTCCTCGGCGCTCACCCGCTCGCGCCACTTCTCCACCAGGTAGCGCCGGTCGGCCGGAGCGCGGTCACCCGAGAAGAAGGCGCGCGTCGCCGGATCCGACTGGCGCGTCGAGCCGGACGGCGCGCCGGCCAGCGAGGCCGCGTCGGCGATGGGGGCGAGCTGCAGCTTCTCTCGCAGGCACTCGAACGACTCCTCGAAGTGGAGCGTCAGGTCCTCGTAGCTGACCAGGGCCCAGGCGGGATCGAGCGGCGGCCGCAGCATGGCGGCGTTCTGGATCGTCCAGTTCAGGACCCCTTGCTCGAGGATCGTGCCGCGCTCGATGAGCCGCTCGGCGAGCGCGATCTGGCGCGGCGAGAACAGCGCGCGCAAGCCGGGCTGGCGCAGGAAATAGGGGAGCCTGGGGAGCTGGCGGTGCGACAGCGCCGTGGCGATCGGATGGCGCACGAGCAGCACGATCTGCGCCCCGAACGTGGCCGCGAACCACGCGACCATGTCCTCGCCGCCGTGGACGATCTTGAAGACGTTGCGGTTGGTCAAAAACCGGCTGCTCTTCCAGTAGAAGGGTCGGTTCAGCTCCTTCATGGCGTTCCTGCGCAGCCGCTCGAAGAGTCGCTGGTAGCGGACCTCCCGATCGGACATGACCGTGAACTCCTCCCAGGTGCGCACGCCCAGCTCGCGGCGCACCTCCTCCTTGTTCACGGTCAGGGGCTCGTCGAAGATCTTCACGCCGGGCTGGGCGTTGAGGACCTCCATCAGGAAGGTCGAGCCGCTGCGAGGCGTCGAGAAGAGGAAGACGTCGGGCTTCTCGCCCTGGACGTGGACGTTCGAGACCAGCCCCTTGAGGTAGGAGAGCGTGCTCATCGCTCGTGTCGCGGGGATCGGGTGAGCGAGCCCCTGAAGCGCCTAGCGGGCCTGCATCGTTCGCCGACCTTCATCCCAGCTCACCGAACCGCTCGCGCCGGTTTCCTCGCGTGCACGACGTCCTCGAAGACCTCCGTCAGGATACGGAGGGTGCTGTCCCAGCCTAGCTCCGCGGCCCGCGCGACGCTGTGCGCCGGATCGTGCGGCGTCTCCAGGGCCTGGGAGAGCAGAGCCGGTAGCTCGGCGAGGTCGCCAACGAGGGTCCCTTCGGGCCCGGTGAGGATCTCCGGGACGCCGCCCACCGGCCGCGCCACCACGTGCAGACCCGACGCGAGCGCCTCCATCACGACGTTCGGCCAGCCCTCCAGGTCGCTGGCCAGCGCGAACAGGTCGGCGGCGCGCATGAACTCCGCCACTCGCTCGGGCGGCTGTTCGCCGGCTAGCCGCACGCGTCCTTCCAGGCCCAGTCGCTGCACGCGGCTCGCGTGGTCGCTCCGCAGCGGGCCGTCGCCGACGATGACCAAGAGCGGCTCGCCCGGAATGGCGGCGAGCGCGTCGATCAAGAGGTCGAAGCGCTTCGCCGGCGCGAGCCTGCCGACCGAGAGCAGGATCTTCTTCTCCTGCGGCAATCCGAGGTTGCGCCGCGTGGCGGCGCGGTCGCCGGGATGGAAGAGCTCCATGTCCACGCCGTTGGGCACGGTCACGATCTGCTCGCGCGGCACGCCGAGGAACTCGGCCATCCCGTCCGCGAGCGCTCCGGCCACCGCCATCAGCCGATCGGCGCGCGGGAGCTCTTCGCGCATCGCGCGCGCCGCGGCCGGGATCTTCGGCAGGACCCAGACGTCGCTCCCGCGCGCGGTCACGACGCACGGCTTGCCGAGCTCGCGAGCCAAGAAGACCGCCGCGCAGCCGTCCGGATAGAGATAGTGGCTGTCGATCAGGTCGAAGCCTTCGCTGCGATCGAGCTCGGCCAAGACCGGCCTGCACGCGCGAACGATGTTCCGCCACTGGCGGCCCACCGAGAGGTGGGGGACGTGGAAGTACCGGGGATGATGGACGCGCACCGATCCCTGGTTCTCGACCCGCGGCACGTGGAAATAGCGCCCGCGGCGCCCGGGGAGGAACGGCAGCGAGCGCGGGACCGGCGCGACCACCGTGAGCTTCCACCCGTTGCGCGCGCACAGGCGCAGCATGCGCTGCGGCACGAAGACGCCGTGGACGGGGAACGCGCTCGAAGGGTAGAGGCCCGTGAAGGTGAGGACGCGCACGTCTCAGCGGCCCTCGATCCAGCGGCGGTGCCAGCGGTCGAGGAAGAGCAGCGACCACAGGATCTCGCTGGAGTCGCGCCGGCCGCCGCGGTGGGCTGCGATCAGGGCCGAGACCCGCTCGCGGCGCAGGTAGGTCCGCGCGAGCTCGCCCTCGAGCACGGAATCGAGCACGCCAGACAGCTCGCGCCGCGTCCAGCGCGCGGCCGGGATCGCGAAGCCTTGCTTCGGTCGCGTGAGCGCGCCGGGCGGGATGCGCTCGGCGATCGCTTCCTTGAACACCGCCTTGCCCTCGCCCCCGCGGATCTTCTCCGACGAGGGGATCCGCGCGCACAGCTCGACGAAGCGGTGATCGAGGAGCGGGCAGCGCACCTCGAGCCCGACCGCCATGGAGGCGCGGTCCACCTTGGCCAGGATGTCGTCGGGCAGCCAGGTGTGGAAGTCCGTGTAGAGCACGCGCGAGAGCGAGTCGGGCCCGTCCGCGCGCTCGTACGCGCGCCGCAGCGCCGCGAACGGGTCGAGCCCGTCGAGCGCGAGGTCCGGCGAGAGCAGCGCCTCGACGTCCTCGGGCACCGCGCAGGAGACGGAGCGGAAGTAGGCCTCGGCGGGGTCGCGGCCGAGATTCTCCAGCGTGCGCTTCCAGCGCAGGTTGCGCGGGAGCGAGTCGGCCTTGGGGTAGAGCGCGCCCGCCAGGCTGAACACCGGGCGGCGCAGCGGGCGCGGGAGGAAACCGCGGACGCGGTTCTCCAGGAGATCGAACTGGTAGCGCCGGTAGCCGGCGAAGTCCTCGTCGCCGCCGTCGCCCGAGAGCGCGACCGTGACCCGCCGGCGCGTGATGCGCGAGACGTGCCAGGTGGGCAGCGCGGAGGAATCGGCCAGGGGATCGTCCAGGTGGTGGACCAGGGTCTCCAGATCGCGCTCGGGATCGGGCCGGACCTCGGACTCCTCGAGGTCGGCGCCGAAGAGCCGCGCCGCCTCGCGCGCGAAGGGCCGCTCGTCGAACTCCGCGTCCGCGAAGCCAACCGAGCAGGCCTTGACCGGTCCGGCGCCGGCCAGGGTCATGGACGAGACCACCGCGCTCGAGTCGATGCCGCCCGAGAGGAAGGCTCCGAGCGGGACCTCCGAGATCAGCCGCGCGCGCACGGCGCGGTCGAGCTCGCCCGCGATCGTCTCGGCCCATGCGCGCCGCCCCTGCACGATCGGCTCGGCGAAGGAGAGGTCCCAGTAGCGCTCGCTGCGCACGCGGCCGCCTTCCTCCACCATCATCCAATGGGCCGGCGGGAGCTTGAGGACGCCCTCGATCAGCGTGTGGGGCTGCGGGACGTAGCGCAGCGCCAAGTACTCGCCGAGCGACTCGACCCGCAGCCGGCGCGGCACCGAGGGATCGGCCAGGATCGCCTTGACCTCGGAGCCGAAGAGCAGGCGCTCCGCCTCGCGCCGGTAGTAGAGCGGCTTCTTGCCCAGGCGGTCGCGGGCGAGGAAGAGGCGGTGGTTCGCGCGGTCGTGGATCGCGAAGGCGAACATGCCCTCCAGCCGCTCGACCACGCGCTCGCCCCACTGCTCGAAGCCGTGGACGAGCACCTCGGTGTCGCTGCGCGTCGCGAAGCGGTGGCCGAGCGAGCGCAGCTCGTCGGCGAGCGCCTGGAAGTTGTAGATCTCGCCGTTGAAGACCACGGCGAGCGAACGGTCCTCGTTGTAGATCGGTTGATCGCCGCCGGCGACGTCGATGATCGCGAGCCGGCGGTGGCCGAGCGCGCAGCCGGGAGCCAGGTGCATCCCCGTTCCGTCGGGGCCGCGGTGGGCGAGGCTGTCGCGCATCGCCACCACCAGCTCCTCCGGGACGGGCCGGTTGCGGTCGAAGGCGAAGATGCCGGCGATGCCGCACATCAGCGGACTCGAGAAGCGCTCGGCTTCACGCCATCGTCCCGACGTACCACTCGACGGTCTTGCGCAGCCCGTCGCGGAGCGCGGTCCTCGGCCGGTATCCCAGCTCCGCCTCCGCCCGCGCGATGTCCGCCAACGAGTGGCGCACGTCGCCCGGGCGCGGAGGGCCGTGCTCGGGCTCGGCTCGCGAGCCGGTCAGCTCCTTGAGCAGCCAGACCAGCTCCTTCACGGTGACGCGCACGCCGGTCGCGACGTTGTAGAGCGAACCCGGCGGGACGCTCTGCTGCATCGCCCGCACGACTCCGTCGACGGTGTCCTCGACGAACGTGAAGTCGCGGCTCTGCTCGCCGTCGCCGTCGATGCGCGGCGTCTCGTTGCGCAGGAAGGCGCGGGCGAAGCGCGCCACGACGCCCGAGTAGGGCGAGTCGGGGCGCTGGCGCGGCCCGTAGACGTTGAAGAAGCGCAGGGTCACCGTCGGCAGCTCGTAGACCCGGGCGTAGGAGCGCACGTACAGCTCGCCAGCGAGCTTGGCGGCGGCGTACGGCGACTGCGGCGACTCGCGCATCCCCTCGTGCTTGGGGAGCGTCGGCGTGTCGCCGTAGGCGGAGGACGAGCCCGCGTAGACCACCTTGATCGAGCGGCGCCGCGCGGCCTCGAGCACGTTCAACGTGCCGGTGACGTTGGCGTCGTGGGTGTCGCGGGGATTCTCGACGCTGCGCGTGACCGACGGGATGGCCCCGAGGTGGAAGATCCCCTGGGCGCCCTCGGCGAGCTGCGCGACGGCTTGCGGGTCGCGCAGGTCCGCTTGATGCAGCTCGACGGGCAAGTCCTCGAGATTGCCGGCGCTGCCGGTCGAGAGGTCGTCCAGGACGCGCACGCGACAGTCCTCGCGGATCAGCCGCTCCGCCAGGTGGCTGCCGATGAAGCCGGCGCCGCCGGTGACCAGATAAAGGGGCCCGCTCACGCCGCTCAGAGCTTCCTCACCCGGCCCAGGCCGGGGAAGGCCCCGGTCGCGTTTCGGGTGTCGAGCACGGGCACGCCGGTGCGCAGGAGGCCGGCGTAGTCGACGCCGTCGTGGTCGGTGAGGATCACGATCAGGTCGAAGGCGGCGGCGGCCTCGGGGTGCGGCTCGACGCGCGGCACCGCCGCGCCCTGCACGGAGAGCTCGGGGACGAAGGGGTCCGCGTAGCTCACCCGCGCGCCGAGCTTGGCGAGGTCGCGGATCACCGCCAGCGCGGGCGACTCGCGCACGTCGGAGACGTTCTTCTTGTAGGCCACGCCGAGCGCCAGGATGCGCGAGCCGCGCACGGGCTTCGAGAGCTCGTTCAGGAAGGCCGCGGCCTTGCGCACCACGTGCTCGGGCATCGACGAGTTGATCTCGTCGGCGAGGTCGATGAAGCGCACCTTGTAGTCGAGGCTGCGCATCTTCCAGGTCAGGTAGAGCGGGTCGATCGGGATGCAGTGGCCGCCTAGACCGGGCCCGGGCTTGAAGGGCATGAAGCCGAAGGGCTTGGTCGCCGCCGCGTCGATGATCTCCCAGGCGTCGAGCCCGAGCTTCTCGCACACCATCGCCAGCTCGTTCACCAGGCCGATGTTGACGGCGCGGAAGGTGTTCTCGAGCATCTTGACCATCTCGGCGGCCTCGGTGCTGCTCACTGCGACCACGGTCTCGATCGCGTGCCGGTAGTGCAGGACGGCCAGCTCGCCGCAGGCCGGGGTGATGCCGCCGATGACCTTGGGCGTGTTGCGGATGTGGTAGCGGCGGTTTCCCGGGTCGACGCGCTCGGGCGAGAAGGCGACGAAGATGTCGCGGCCGACCACGAGCCCGCGCGACTCGATGCGCGGCACGAGGATCTCGCGGGTCGAGCCCGGGTAGGTGGTGGACTCGAGCACCACGAGCATCCCCTCGTGCAGGTGGGGGAGCATGGCCTCGCAGGCGCCGACGATGTAGGAGATGTCGGGGTCCTTGCTCTTGCCGAGCGGCGTGGGCACGCAGATGCTCACGCAGTCGGCGCCGGCCAGGGCGCCGTAGTCGCTGGTCGCGGCGAGCTTCTTCGACTCCACGAGCCGCGCCACGCTCGCGTCGGGCACGTCCGGCGTGCAGGAGCGGCCGGAGCGCACCTCGCCGACCCGCTCGGGGCTCACGTCGACGCCGGTCACGGCGATCCCGGCCTCGCCGAAGGCGACGGCCAGCGGGAGCCCCACGTAGCCGATCCCGACCACGGCGGCGCGGTAGTTCCCGGTCTCGATCTTGCGCGCCAGGGCGTCGGCCACCGACCCCCGCGAGCCCATCCGCTCCACGACCATGGTTTCCTGTCTCGACGCTGCGTCCGGTGGGGGTGAAGCGAGCTCCCGGGCGATTCCGGGCCGGAAAAGCCTACAGGCTGGAGGGGTTCCGGGAAGCGCCGGGGCGCCCGGGCTTCGGAAACCGGCCTCGCCCTCCTGCTCGGCGGCGGAGCTGGCAGGCCGCGGACGATCGAGCGCGAGTGGTAGCGCCGAGATCTCCGCCATCGGGCTGGCCCGTCCTCGCCCCGCCCCCGACGATCCAGGCACGGACGGCGCACCGGCAGTCTCGTGAGGCTCAGCGAGCGCGGGAGAGGGAACGCTCGCGCACTGGCCACCGACGATCTGGAGGCCGCCTCCTGGCCCATAGGGCCCGTCGCGCAATCACTTCCCCCGGCGACGGAAGGCGAACGAGCTCGCCTTCGAGCCGTCCAGGAGCGAGACCGTCGCGGTCATGCCGGCCTCGGTGCGCTCGTAGCGGATGCGCTGCGGGTGATCGTGCTCCGGGTTCTCGAACACCGCCTGGGTGTCGTCGATGGCCACCGCCAGGAACGGCACCGGCAGGCCTCCGCCGGGCTGGGCAACGTAAGCGACCCTGCCGTGCCGGAGGGTGATGCGCAGGAACTCGAAGGAGTGGGTCCTCGTCCCGTCGTACGTGTGCGAGAGGCCCATGATCGTGCTTCCGGCGAGCGGCAGCCAGTGCTCCTCGGTGGTTCGCTCGCCGTTCTTCAGCTCCCACGTTCCCGCGAGCCACGACAGCTTCGCGAGATCCGCGTGGTTCGGCTCCTGCGGCTCCAGACCGGGCTCCGGAACGGCGACTAGGGCGATCATCGAGGCGAGGACGAATCTGGCGAACAGCATTTGGTGCTCCTGGCGCGGCCGCGACCGGGTGACGCTTCCCTCCGGAGGCGTCCGTCGTGGGTTGGAGAGCTGGCGGGGCACGATCCTACCGCCTCGCCGGCGGCCGCAACGGCAGGCGTGATCCGGGCCGATGCACGCCGGCGGTTCGAGCTTCCCGGCGTTTCCGTCCGCTCCTGGCCCCATTAAAACCGCGTCAAGAGGGTAAAGTGGCCGGAACGGCACCTCTTTGAGGTATTCCCGGTTGGAAGCCCGATTCGCCGACCGCCTCCGGGACGATTCAGCAGCTAACCCTCGATCCCACAGGATCCCCCCATGCACCGCATCCTCGAGAAGCTCCTCCCCGCGGCCGCCTTCGCCGCGGTCCTGCTCGCGACTCCCGCTTCGGCCCAGGTGGCCAGCGCCCTGATCCGCCAGGGCGACGCGCTTTCCGGAGCCCCCGCCGGCCACGTCGTCACGACCGGATTGCTCGAGATCTCGGGCAACACCAACGGCGGCTTCGGCGTCAACCTCTCGAGCAGCGACGGGACCACGACGCTCTCGCACGTCTGGGGCAGCTCCGACGGCACCGCGCCGACCGTCCTGCGCACCGAGGGCACCCACGACAACATCATGCAGACCTCCTTCGAGACCTTCTTCGGGATCTCGAACCAGGGCGAGGTCAGCTACAGCCCGCTCGGAACCGACCTCTTGACCGGCACCACCAGCGTCGACTGCGTCTTCGTCGACGATCTCGCGGTGTGCAAGGAGGGCTATCCGATCCCGTCGCTGCCGGGGAAGGTCTTCCGCTTCGGCAGCCGGCCCGACATCACCTCCGACGGCCATCCCTACTGGGGAGGCGGGATCAACGACATGTCCGGGACCAACGAGGGGTACGGCCTCTTCTTCGGGAGCGGAGCCACGTTGCTCTTCAAGACCGGCGACACGCTGCCGGGCATGAACGGGCCGGTGGGCTCGGGCATCGATTTCGACTACCGCTTCTCCGCCCTGGGCACGCATTGGATCTCGCACGTGGCCTCCACGGCCGGCACGACGATGGACGGGCACGTCATCCTGGACGGCTCGGTGCTCACGATCGGCGGGACGCCGACCGTCGAAGGGCAGATCGTGCCCGTCTCCGCCGGCGGGATCGGCGGGGAAGCCTGGGCGTTCTTCGACTACTTCGGGATCAGCGAGACCGGCGACTACATGATCACCGGCGACACGAGCGGGCCGACCACCACCGACGAGTTCCTGCTCAAGAACGGCGTGATCCTCTACCGCGAAGGGGACGTCATCGACGGCGAGACGGTCATCGGCTCCATCGAGGACGCGCGCATGGACGAGGCGGGCAACGTCGCCTACGTGTGGGCGATCACCTCGCCCTCGGGCAACCTGCAGGCCGCCTTCTGGAACGACCAGCTGATCATCAAGCAGGGAGACCTGGTCGACCTCGACGGCGACGGCGTGGTCGAGCCGACCTCGATCGTGGTCGACCTCGACACCCTGTGGACCGCCAGCAACGGCAAGCTCTACCTGACGGCGGACATCGACGTGAACGGCACGTCGAGCACGACCGACGACATCCAGGCCTTCTTCGAGCTCGACGCCCCTTGCCCCTCACCCAGCGTCTACTGCACGGCGAAGGTCACCTCGGGCGGCTGCGTCCCGGCGATCGGCTTCACGGGAACGCCCATCCCCGGAGGCGGATTCACCGTGACCTGCGATCAGGTCGAGCCGGGTCGGATGGGCCTGCTCTTCTACTCCACGACGGGCAACTTCGGCGGCGGCTTCCCGTTCCAGGGCGGGTTCCTGTGCGCCTCGCCGCCGCAGATGCGCACGCCGGTCCAGGACTCGGGCGGCAGCCTCGCCTGCAGCGGGACCTTCTCCACGTCGCTCGACGCCTTGGTGAGCTCGTTGGCCGCCGGCACGCAGGTCTGGAGCCAGTACTGGTTCCGCGACCCGGCTTCCCCGAGCACGACCGGACTCTCCGACGCGCTGACCTTCATCGTCTGCCCGTGACGTCGGTCGCTGCGCCGCGCATGGAGCGGCGCAGCGCGAT
>DATKBQ010000577.1:0-13984 GCA_035546375.1 Planctomycetota bacterium
GCCGGATCCGAAGCGTTCGACTCCCCCGATGCTCCCGATGCCCCCAGTGCCCCCAGTGCCTACGGGGAGTCGGGCTCCGCCGGCGACTACGACTTCGACCTCGACCTCGACGATGAGGACGAGCTGGAGGACGAGGACCTCGACGACGACGAGGAGGACGAAGAGGACGAGGACGACGACGACGACGACGAGGAGGAGCGCGACTACTTCCCGGAGGATGAGGAAGAGGAGGGGGAGGTCGACTAGCCTGCAGCCCTCGCCAGGCGGCGAGCAAAACGTCGCAAATGCCGGTGGATGCAAGGCAGGCGACGGAGGCCACCGGAGAGGTAAGCGCCGGTCCCGCGAATACGGGATCGCAACCTGCCAGTGGCAGGCAGCGAAGGGGTAAGCTCCGGTCCCGCGGAAGCGGGATCGCAGCCTGCCAGTGGCAGGCTGCGAAGGAGCCCCCCCCCCTTGACAGGTCGTCGAGGAGGCCGACCGAGCCTAACGCAGCAGGCGCCGGTAGTTGCGGCGTTGCAGCCGGCGGCTGGCGAGGGATGCAGGCTTGCCCGCGCGGGGGGCCATTTTCGTACAGTCTTCGGCTGCTGGGGGCGGCGCTGAAGCGCCTGAGAAGCACCCCTCGAACCTGATCCGGGTCATGCCGGCGTAGGAAAGCACATGACGAACCCCTCTCCGCGTGGGGCGGCCTCCCAGGCCGCCGGTCGAGCGAGCCCGCCGCGCTCGCACAAGGTCTGGCGCGAGGTGGCGCACCCGCGCGGGGGCTCGCCCGCGCTGCGCGTGCCCTTCCGGCGCGTCCACCTCGACGGGGGCCGCGAGCACCTCGACCTCTACGACACCTCCGGGCCGGAGCCCGAGGGTGGGCCGGGCGCGCTGCCGCGCTTGCGCGAGAGCTGGGTCGCGCCGCGGCGCGGGGACGCGAACGTGAGCCAGATGCACTACGCGCGTGCGGGCATCGTCACCGAGGAGATGGCCTTCGCCGCGGCGCGCGAGGGCTGCGACCCCGAGCTGGTGCGCAGCGAGATCGCGCGCGGCAGGGCGATCCTGCCCGCCAACGTCCGCCACCCGGAGCTGGAGCCGATGCTGATCGGGCGCCGCTTCCTGGTGAAGGTCAACGCCAACATCGGGAACAGCGCCGTCGGCTCGTCGATCGAGGACGAGGTCGAGAAGCTGCGCTGGGCGATCCGCTGGGGCGCGGACACGGTGATGGACCTCTCCACCGGGCGCGACATCCACCAGATCCGCGAGCGGATCCTGCGCGCCTCGCCGGTGCCGGTCGGCACCGTGCCGATCTACCAGGCGCTGGAGAAGGTCAAGGGCCGGCCGGAGAAGCTCGACATCGAGGTGTTCATGGACACCCTCGAGGAGCAGGCCGAGCAGGGCGTCGACTACTTCACGATCCACGCCGGCGTGCTCCTGCGCTACGTGCCGCTGACCGCGCGGCGGGTCACCGGGATCGTCTCGCGCGGCGGCTCGATCCTCGCGAAGTGGTGCCTGGCGCACCACCGCGAGAACTTCCTGTACACGGAGTTCGAGCGCATCTGCGAGCTGATGAAGCGCTACGACGTCTCGTTCAGCCTGGGCGACGGCCTGCGGCCGGGCTCGATCGCCGACGCGAACGACGAGGCGCAGATGGCCGAGCTGGCGACCCTGGGCGAGCTGACGCGCGTGGCCTGGGAGCACGACGTCCAGGTGATGATTGAGGGGCCGGGCCACGTGCCGATGGACAAGATCCGCGAGAACGTCGAGCTGCAGCTCGAGCTGTGCCACGAGGCGCCCTTCTACACGCTCGGGCCGCTGACCACCGACATCGCGCCGGGCTACGACCACATCACCTCGGCCATCGGCGCGGCGATGATCGGCTGGCACGGCACGGCGATGCTGTGCTACGTCACCCCGAAGGAGCACCTCGGCCTGCCCGACCGCGAGGACGTCAAGGCCGGCGTGATCGCCTACAAGATCGCGGCGCACGCGGCGGATTTGGGGAAGGGCCACCCCGGGGCGCGCGAGCGGGACGATGCGCTGAGCCGGGCGCGGTATGCGTTCCGGTGGGAGGATCAGTTCGAGCTGGCCTTGGATCCCGAGACGGCGCGCGCGTACCACGACGCGACGCTGCCGGGCGAGGGGGCGAAGACGGCGCACTTCTGCTCCATGTGCGGGCCGCAGTTCTGCTCGATGCGCATCACGGAGGACGTGCGGGAGTACGCGCGGGAGCACGGGCTGGAGGAAAGCCAGGCGATCGAGAGGGGCATGGAGGAGAAGAAGCGGGAGTTCGCGAGGTGGGAGGGGGAGTGAGCGGGGGTGGGGGAGGGGCGGTATTCCATCGGAAGGGCCTCGGGACGACGGCGGTGCAGGGGCGCCCTTCGGGCGCTTCGGCGGCCGAGTACGGCCGCCGGATTCCGCGTCCGGTTCGGCCGCAGACGGCCGAACCTACCGCGGAATTCAGGTGGCGGAGCTTCGCGCCCGAATGGCGAGGCGGTCGCGCTTGGCGGGTCACGGAGCCGGTTCTCACGTCGAATCTCCAGTCGCTTGCCGGCCGCAGATGCGCTTGATCTGGTCCAAGTGCCGTTCGATGTGCATGGAGATGAACCCGAGCATCTGATGCAGGTCCAGGTGATCGCCGGCGACCGAGATCCGGATCCGGTGCAGCGCGCCCGCGCCCGAGCCGACCACGGTCGCCAGGGCTAGGCATTGCTCGCGCTGCTCCGCCAGCCGCGTACGCAGCTCGCCGCGCTCGAGCCGCCCACTCGGCGCCATGTGATCGGGGCGTGACCAGCGGAACTCCCTGCGACCGAGTGCGGCCAGGATCGAAAGGTCGGAGGCTTGCGCCGGAGGAGCGAGGCCGCGCGCCGCGCGCCGTGCTCCGCGATCCGCGATCTTCTGCGCGAGCAGGAGCAGGTAATGGTTCGCGAGCGCCACGTGCTCGCAGACCTCGCCGACCGACCAGCCGCCCTCCGGCGCGCGCGCGATCCAGTTCGCCGCCGGCGCGTCGAGCCAGCGGTCCAGCTCCGCGAAGCGGCGCGACAGCTCGGCGGCCAGGCGCTCGGCCGCTTGACGATGGCTTTGGGGGCTCAGGGGACTCGAAGAGCCTGACCCAGCGGCGCTCGGAAGCGGTTCGGGCGTAGGCACGCGCTCAAGGGGAGCGCATGCGGCCGGTCATCGCCAGCCGGAAGGCGCAGAAGGGCGTGGCTTCGTCGCCTCGGACCTTGAGGAACCAGCGCTTGGCGTGGCCCGCGGGCCGCGGCGAAGGGGCGGGGCGCGAGTCGTAGGGCACCATCGCATGCTCGTTCGGGTCGTCGCCCGGATTGGTGGCCCACTCGTAGCGCACCTGGCTCGCGACCGGCGGCCGGGCGAATCCATCGCGGTCCTTGGCGAGCGCCAGCTCCAGCGGCACGGGCAGCCGCGCGCCGTTCCACTGCGCGTACGCCTGCGCCAGGGGCCACGGCACGATCGCCGGAGCGCTGCCCCCGTCGCAGGCCGAAAGGTCGGTGTCGGCCGGCACGAACGAGAGGTACAGCTCCCGGAGCCGCCGGCGGTGCTTGCGGCACTCCTCCAGCCAGCGCGGCTCGGCTTGGCCGAAACGCTCGAGCTCGTCCCAGGTGACCGGCTCGCGCGCGATCCAGAAGCGGGTCTCGCCGAGCATGTCGGCCGCATCCAGCTCCAGGCCCTCCAGCGGAATGGTCCCGTCCTGGCTCATCCAACGCAGGACTTCGGCCTCGTCGACCGCCACCTCGAGCATGCCGCGCTGATCCGGCGGCTCGCGCGGGACGGCCGCGAGCGTCCACAGCTCCTCGTCGGGATGGAGCTGGAAGTCGATCTCCCGCCGCAGCGCTCCCTGGGCGTCCGAGGCGAGCAGGCGGTAGGTGCCGGCATGGAGCGGCTCGCGCGGGACCACCTCGTGCAGCCCGGCGAGCTGGAGCCGGTCGATCCAGCCGTACTGGAAGAGCCTCAGCTCGAGCTCGCCCAGGGCGGGATCGAACCGCACCGCGCCGCGCGTGCGCTCCACCACGTTGTGCTCGCCCTCAGGGCAGAGCTGCTCCTCGAGCTCGAGGACCGCGCGCCAGGGTCCGAGGTCGTAGGCGAATCCCTTGCGTTGGCGCTCCCGGCGTTCCGCGGCGATCACCGCGGCCATGCGCTCGGCCGTGCGCTCGATCGCTTGGTCGACGTGCGTCGACGAGCGGCCGATCAGCATCACCTCCGGCCACTCCGAGTCGAGGGCCCGGGCTCGCCTGCGCTCGGAGTCGAGGCCGAGCAGGATCGCGCGGAAGCCCTCTGCCGTAGTCGTGCCGGCCAAGCCTGCCTCCAGCGTGGCGATCCGCTCGTCCAGGGCCGCGCGCTCGCGGTGGGCGAGCCAGGCCCACTGTCCGGCGAGCAGGATGAGGGTCAGCGCCGCCCCCACGGCGGTGAACACCACGCGCTGTCGGTGGCGCCGCAGCCACAGACGCGCGCGTCCCGGCCACCCGCGCGTCGCGATCGAGATCGAGTGGTGCCCGAGGAAGGCCTCGAGGTCGTCCGCGAGGGCCGCCACGCTGGGGTAGCGGTCGGCGCCCTGGCGCTCGAGCGCGCGCGCCAGGATCAGCTCGAGGTCGCGCGGGAAGGTGGGGTCGAGGCTGCGCGGGCTCGGCGGGGCGGCCAGCGCGACGGCTTCGAGGGTCTCGCGGCGCGTGGCGCGCACGAAGGGCAGGTGCAGCGTGAACAGCTCGTAGAGCAGGACGCCCAGCGAGAACTGGTCGCTGCGCGGGTCGGAGCCGCTGCGGCTGGACTCCACCTGCTCCGGCGCGAGGTAGGCCGGCGTGCCGAAGAGGCCGTGGGCCAGCGGCGCGTCGCCGTTGTCGCGGCCGCGCTCGAGGTGCGCGAGGCCGAAGTCGATCAGGCGCGGGTTGAGCGGGCTCTCGAGCAGGACGTTGGCCGGCTTCAGGTCGCGGTGCACCACCCCCTGGTCGTGGCAGTAGGCGAGCGCGCGGGCAATCGACACGCCCAGGCGGCAGCGCGCCGCCAGGCTCGAGAGTGCCATGCCGCAGGCCTGCGCGCCGACGTCGCCCGCCGCCGCGCCGCCGCGCAGCCAGTCCAGGACCCGCGCCAGGCTGGGACCGCGCACGTGCTCCATGGCGATGAAGGCCTGCTCGTCGGCGTGGCCCAGCTCGAAGACGCGCACGATGCCCGGGTGCTCCAAGCGCGCGAGGGAGCGGCCCTCGTTGAGCATCCACTCCCGGGTCTGCACGGGGTCGAGCACCATCGGGGACAGGACCTTGAGGGCCACCCGGCGCGAGAGCCGCGGGTCCTCGGCGAGGTAGACGCACGAGAGCCCGCCGCGCCCGAGCTGGGAGACGATCTGGAAGCGCCCGACGCACTCCGCTTGCGCGGGCGTCGATCCCTCCCACGAGGCGCGCACGAGCCGCCCGAGGCGCTCCAGCTCCTCGTAGGCCTCGATCCGCAGCCGCAGCTCCTCGCGCTGCTCGCCCGCCAGGCGGAAGAGCTCGTCCTTGTCCGCGCGCCGGCCGCCGTCGACCGCGTCGACGAAGAGCTCGAAGAGCCGTGCGGCATCGCCGGCAGCCGCGCTGAAGTCAGGTCCGGCGAGCATCGGGATGGTCGGAGCTTCGTTCTCGTTCACGCCGGCCGGGGGACGCGCAACCAGCGTGCCGGAGGGGAAGTCTCGGCAGAGGACGAGCCTATCCACGGGCTCCGTGCCCGGCCAGGGGCAGCACGGAGCCAGGACGAAACCCACCCGATTCCCGACACGCTGCCCGCTGCGGGCCGCGTGTCAGGAATCGGGTGGGTTTCGTCCTGACTCCGTACAGAGGATCCGCCGCATGAGGGCTTCGAGGGCCTCGAAGTGCCGCCGCCGGGCGGTGCTCTCGGTGCAGCCGAGGGTGCGCGCGATCTCGTTCCAGGGCCGCACCTCGAAGTTGCGCAGCCAGATGACCTCCTGGTGCTCCGGGTCCAGGCGCGAAATCGCTTGCAGGACGTCGGCGTTCCGCTCGGCGCGGGTCATGATGCCGCTCGGCGTGTCGGATTCGGCCCCGGCCGAGGCGAGCCCGGCGGGGTCCACGCCGTCCGCCTCGCGCGAGCGGCAGCGCTTCTCCCGCGAGTGCAGCCGGATCCGGTCGGTCAGCTTGCGCACCGCGATCTGGCGCAGCCAGCCGCGGAGGCTCTCCTCGCCCTGGTAGTCGAGGCGTCCGAGGCCGCGCCAGGCGGAGAGGAAGGCCGATTGCAAGACGTCCTCGGTATCGAAGCGGCCGCGCATCCCGTCGGGGATGCCGGCGCTCGTGATCAGGGCCATGAAGGGCCGGTAGCGGCGGTAGAGCGCCTCCCAGGCGGCGTGGTCGCCGGCCGCCGCGGCGGCCACCAGGCGCGCGGTCTCGGCGTCGCGGTCGGCGGGGGAGGTGTCGCTCATGGGCGCGCTTGCGCGGCCGGGGCCGCGCGGCCGTGCTCGCCGATCCAGCCCTCGATGCGGCGGCGCAGGACCGAGAGCGTCACCGCTCCGCCGCCGAGCACGCGCTCGTGGAACTCGGGGAGCGAGAAGTCGCCTCCCAGGCGCTCCCTGGCCTCGGCACGCAAGGCGAGGATCTCGCGCTGGCCGAGCTTGTACGCGAGCGCCTGACCGGGCCAGGCGATGTAGCGGTCGACCTCGTTCACCACGTTGTTCTCGGCGAGCAGCGTGTTGCTCGCCATGAACTCGATCGCCTGCGCGCGGGTCCAGCCGAAGGCGTGCAGGCCGGTGTCGACCACCAGGCGCGAGGCGCGCCAAGCGTCGAAGGAGAGCATCCCCAGGCGGTCGAGGTCGCCCGTGTACAGGCCCAGCTCCTCCGCCAGGCGCTCGGTGTACAGGGCCCAACCCTCGACGAAAGCGGTGCTGCCCTGGTGGCGGCGCACGAGGGGCAAGCCCTCCAGCTCCTGGGCCAGCGCGATCTGGAGGTGGTGGCCGGGCACGGCCTCGTGCCAGGCGAGCACCTCGGCGTCGTAGCGCGGGCGCGTCGCCGGCTCGGAGGTGTTCACGTAGTAGCGCCCCGGGCGGCTGCCGTCGGGCGCGGGCTCGCGGTAGTAGGCGATGGTCGTGTCGCGCTCCTCGTGCTCGGGGACGGGCAGCACCTCGCACGGCGCGCGCGGCAGGCGCGCGAAGGCGCTCGGCACGGCGGCCTCGGCGCGCGCGAGGGAGTCGCGGGCCTTGGCCTCGATCTCGGCGCGCGTCGAGAAGTGCAGTGCGGGATCGGTGCGCAGCCGGCGCTGGATCTCGGCCAGCTCGCGCGTCCCGAGCGCCCGCCCGCCGAGCTCCTCGATCTCGGCGCGGATCCGCGCCACCTCCGCCAAGCCGTAGTCGTGGATCTCGCGCGGCGAGAGCGCGAGCGAGGTGTGGCGGCGGATGGCGACCTCGTAGGCACGCTCTCCACCCGCGACGAAGGCCAAACCCGGCTGGTCGTCGTCGCGGCTGCGCGGAAGCACGCGCTCCGCGACGAGGGATCGGTAGCGCGCGAAGGCCGGATAGATCGAGCCGCGCACGCACTCGCCGAGTCGATCGGCGAAGCTCGCCGAGCCCTCGTCCCGGCCGATGCGCGAGAGCACGCCGGCGGCGAGCGGGCTCTGCTCCGGCGGTGTTCCGAGCAGGTGGTCGAGCTGCGCGAAGACTCGGGCTCCCGCGGTGCGCGAGGCGACGCGGCCGTGCGCCAGACCGCGCTCGAGATTGGCGCCGCACTGGTCCACGTAGGCCGGGATCCTGCGCCAGCGCTCGAGGAGCTGCTCGCGCTCGCGCGCGGTCCCGACCGGCTGGTTCTGGGCGAGCGTCAGGAAGGTGTTCTGCGGCCCGCCCGACGGATCGAGGTTCCAGGAGTCGAAGTCGATCTCGAGCGCGAGCGCCTCCAGCTCCCCGCGCCAGGCCTCCAGCAAGAGCTCGAGCGTCGTGCGGTCCTCGCCGGCCAGGCGCGCGGCGTCGATCGCCGCGGCGCGGCGCAGGAAACCCTCCAGCGTCCCGCGCAGGCGCTCGCGCTCGGCGGGCGAGGGCAGGACGAGCCGGCCGTGGTGACGGGGATCGCCGAGCCACGTGGCGCCGATTGGATCCGCGCGCAGGCCCCACTCCCACGCGTCCCGGCAGAGCGCGGCCAACTCGGGCTCGCGCACGGAGCCCGCGGCGTCGGTCCAGGGGGACGGCTCGCGCGAGCCCGCGGAGGCGCAGCCCGCGGACAGCGCGCAAGCGAGGGCGAAGGCAAGGACGGCCCAGGGGAGGGCGTGCAGCGTCATGGGAGCCTCAGGTCGAGGATGCGGGAGAGGGCGGTGAGGACCAGCGCGTGTCGGATCTCTCCGGCGAGGACGCGCGCGCGGACCTCCTCGAGCGGCATCGTCGCCACCTCGATGTCCTCGCCGCCGTCCAGCTCCTGGGGATGGGTGAGGCGCGCGTCCTCGGCCAGGAAATGATGGCACAGGTTGTCCTGGAAGGCCGGGTTGGGCTCGACCGCCCCGAGCGGCGTCCATCGCTCGGCGGTGTAGCCGGCCTCCTCGCGCAGCTCGCGGCGCCCGGCGTCGAGCGGATCCTCGCCGCGGTCGACCATGCCGCCGGGGATCTCGATCGTCACCGCGGAGGTCCCGAAGCGGAACTGGCGCACGACGACCAGCTCGCGCTCGGGGGTCAGCGCCACGACGTTGACCCAGTCCGGGGTCTCGAGCACGACCCGGCGCAGGTCGTGGCCGGTGCGCGGATTCGTGAGCGTGTCGAAGCGCGCGCGGCAGACGATGAGCTCGGGTCCGCGCTCGCTCGAGCGCTTTGGCCAGGGGGCGGGGTCGCGCGTGGGCATGGGGGCGGCAGGGGGGGGAGTGTAGTGTAGTGGGCTCCCGCCCAGAGGTGTCCGCGCCTGCGAACGCGTGGCGAGCCGAGCGTGGGATTGGACGCGACCGGACCGATCCCACGCTCGGCGAGCCATCGGGCGCGCGCTCTTGATCGCCGGCGCGAAGGGCTCCCCCGTGACTCCGACGTCCCCTGCGGTGCACTTGAGCCCCGAGGAGCGCCGCCAGCGCCTGCGCGGACACGTGGCGCTGGGCCTCGTGCAGCTCTTCTTCGGGCTCTTCCCGATCTTCGGGAAGTGGGCCTTCGCGGACTTCCCCCCGCGCTCGGTCGCCGCTTGGCGCATTGCGGCCGGCGCGCTCGCGCTCGGCACGGTCGCCTTCGCGCGCTACGGCGCCCGCGCGCTTCCGCGCCGCGGCGACTGGCTGCGCCTCCAGACCTGCGCGCTCCTCGGGATCGTGCTCAACATGCTGCTCTACCTCGAGGGCCTGGAGCGCTCGACCGCCGTGAACGCCGGGCTGATCATGCCCGTGATCCCGGTCTTCACCTTCGCGATCGCCTGCCTCTTGCGCCAGGAGCGCTTCGACCCCCTGCGCGGCGCCGGCGTCCTGCTCGCCTTCTGCGGCACGCTCGTCCTGGTCCTGCACAAGGGCCCCGACCTCTCGCTGCGCACCGCGCGCGGCAACTCGTTGATGCTGGTGAACGCCTTCAGCTACTCCTGGTTCCTGGTCCTGGCGCGCCCGCTGCTCTCGCGCTACCCGCCGCTGGTGGTGATCGCCTGGATCTTCCTGCTCTCGACCTGGACGCTGCCCTTGTTCGCCCTCGGCACGCCGCTCGCGCCCGCCGGCGCGCCGGCCGCGAGCTGGGCCTCGCTGGCCTTCATCCTGATCTTCCCGACGGTGCTCGCCTACCTCCTGAACACCTACGCGCTCTCGAAGGTCTCCGCCTCGACCACCGCCGCGTACATCTTCCTCCAGCCGCTGATCACCGTGAGCGCCGGAGTCGCCGTGCTGCACGAGCCCCTCGCCCCCGGCGCCCTGCTCGCCGCCGCGCTCACCCTAGGCGGCGTCTGGCTGGTCGCCGGCCGCCCGGCCGCGCGCCCGCTCGCGCCGCGGCCGTAGCCGGCCGCCGCTACCACCTCCCGGAGAGGACCGCAGCAGGTCGGGCCACGCAAGCAGGGGATCCGCGCGCTTTCAGAGGAACCTCCAGGTCTCGTAAAGCTTGGCGAAGCAAAGCCTTATGGCGGCTTCTATGGCCCGTTCTCTCGGGAGCTATTCCAATGTTAGGCGAATTATCCCCCTGGGGTAAACTCGCGAAACTCCGTATAACTGAGCCGTGGACCCCGTCAGGAACCCCTACAGCCCGGGTGCCGGGACGCCCCCGCCAGAACTTGCCGGAAGGGACGAGCTTCAGGAAAGGGTGCGCATCGCCCTGGAACGCATCCGCAGAGGCAAGCCCAGCAAGAGCGTCCTGATAGTCGGGCTTCGAGGGGTTGGCAAGACCGTCTTGCTCGACCAGTTCGCGCGAGATGCCGAGGGGGCCGGCCTGCACACGATGCGGGTCGAAGCCCCGGAGGGGAGGTCGCTGCCGGGGATGCTCGCTCCAGAACTCCGGAAGGCCCTGATTCGACTCTCCACCGTCGAGAAGGCTCGGGACCTCGCCCGCAGGGCCCTCAGAGGGTTGGCCGGATTCGTGAGCGCGCTGAAGGCCCACTACGAGGACATCCAGGTCGGCCTCGACTTCAAGCCGGAGCCGGGACTGGCTGATGCGGGGGACCTGGAGCACGATCTGCAGTCGCTCCTCGAGGCCGCAGGAGCAGCAGCCCAGGCCGCAGGCACCGCCCTGGTCTTGTTCATCGATGAGTTGCAGTACGTTCCCGAAGACGAGCTTGCAGCGCTGATCACATCCCTCCATCGCGTTGGACAGCGACAATTGCCCGTCGTGCTTGTCGGCGCTGGGCTTCCCCAGCTCCGTGGGCGAACTGGCCGAGCCAAGTCGTACGCAGAGCGCCTCTTCGACTTCCCCGAAGTCGGGTCGCTCCCTGCCGAGGATGCTCGCGCCGCGCTCGCCAAGCCGGCGCGTGCCGAAGGAGTCGAGTTCCAGCCGGAGGCCCTGAATCGCATCGTGCAGGAAACGCGTGGTTACCCGTACTTCCTCCAGGAGTGGGGCAAGCATGTCTGGGACGTTGCGCAGAGCTCGCCGATCACCCTGCGCGACGTCGAGACCGCCTCCGCGGCTGCGGTTGCTTCACTCGACGAGAGCTTCTTCCGCGTACGCTTCGATCGCCTCACTCCATCGGAGAAGCGCTACCTTCGTGCGATGGCGGAGCTTGGACCGGGGCCGCATCGGTCCGGCGACATCGCCGACGAGTTGGAGCGCAAGGTCACGTCTCTGGGCCCGGTGCGAAGCCAGATGATCGAGAAGGGAATGGTGTGGAGCCCAAGCCACGGGGACACCGCGTTCACGGTTCCCCTCTTCGACGAGTTCATGCTCCGAATCATGCCGGGAGACGACTGGCGAGTTGCATGAACCCGTGCTACGACTCGCGGCTTGCGCCAGCGCAGCGGCTCCTCCACGGCATCGGGTTGGAACGTCACGGCGAACCCGTCGCGGTAGCGGTGCCGGCCCATGGCCTGCAGCCTCAGAGCCATGCGCTCGGCGTAGCAGTGCTTGCAACCGGGCGAGATCTTGCCGCAGCCCGTCACCGGATTCCAGGTCGACTCGTTCCATTCGATGCTCGAGCGAGTGGCCATGGCTCACCTCGTCAGTCGCTGAACGACGGTCGCGAGGGTCGCCTGTCCCGGAGGTCGCGTGCGCGTGCCCCCCTCGGCAGCCGGCCGTAGACTCTGCCGCCCGCCGGCTGTCCATGCTGCATCCCCAGGTCCCCGAGTCCTCGCGCATCCGCTTCCGCGTCCGCGCCCGCACGCGCTGGTCGGACGAGGACAACCAAGCGGTGCTGAACAACGCGGTCTACCTGACGCTGCTCGAGGAGGCGCGGCACGCGTACTTCCAGAGGCTCGACCTGCTCGAGGGCCGGCGCTTCCCGTTCCTGCTCGCGCAGACCAACGTGCGCTTCCTCAGGCCCGGGCAGGGCGGGCGCGAGGTCGAGATCGAGGTCGCGACGGTGCACCTGGGCACGAGCTCGTTCCAGCAGGCCTACCGCGTGCGCGCGGCGCCCGGCGGTGAGGTGTGGTGCGAGGCGGAGGCGGTGCTCGTGCTCTACGACTCGGCGACGGGGGCGAGCCGGCCGATGCCGGCGGACTTCCGCAGCGCCGTGGCCGAGTTCGAGGGGTTGTAGCCCGGCCGGAAGCCCGCCGGGCAACGTGCAGCACGGGCGGGCGCGTCAATCCTGACGCTGCGGCGTCGGCTGGAGCACCGCGGCTGCCGGCGGCGCCACGAGCGGGATCCATTCCTCGGCCGTGCGCGTCAGCCATTCGCGGCGGAAGGCGCGGTGCTCGGGCCCGTCCGGGTAGTGCTCGTGGGGGCCGTAGGGGTAGCCGCTCATGGCGTGGAACGGCAGCGGCTCGACCGTTTCGCCGTGCACGGTGTTCGGGTCGTTGTCCTTCGCCCAGCCGTCGAGGAAGAGCAGGTAGTCGCGCCGCCACCCCTCGCGGACGGGCGGAAGCTCGGCGGCGTCGAAGTGCAGGGTCAGCGCGTCGCCCGAGGCCAGGACGACGTAGCGGTCGTCGATCGCGTGCAGCAAGGCCTCGCACTCGCCGTAGGGCGTGTACAGGCCCGGCATCGGGTTCCAGCGCGGGAAGCGCGCCAGGTGCTCCCAGGTGAACCGCTCGGGTTGGTGCGGTCGCGGGCTCGGCTCGGGCTCGCTGAAGCCGCGGCGCCACAGGCGGGCGGAGACGGGCTCGAGCGAGCGGACCTCCAGCGGCGCGTCGTCGCCGTCGGTGGCGAGGAGGATCGAGTCCCAGTAGAGGCGCAGCGTGCCGCGCAGGCGCAGGCGAGGTGTCGCGCGCGGCAGGAGCTCGCTCACGTCGATCACCATGGTCTTCGGCTTGCCCGCCGGGAAGCCTATCGGCGGGCCGGCGTCCCGCCAGGCGCCGTCCTCGTCCTGGAGCTGCAGCGTCGGCGGCACGAACTCGTGGTCGGGGTCGACCGAGGCCGCCATGTTGACGCTGGCGTCGGTCCACATGAACCAGCCGGTCATCACCAGGCGCAGCCGCTGCGCGCCCGCGACGGCCTCGCGGTCGAACTCCAGCTCGAGCCAGTGCGGCTCCGCGAGCCCGAGGAACTGCGGCGGCGCCGGTTCGAACGGGGCGGCGTAGTCGCCGTCCTCGCTCGCCAGCACCGCGGTCCAGTCGCGGCCGTCGCTGCCGATCGCGCGCAGCGGCGAGAGGGTGGTGCGCACCGTGTGGACGTGCGGCTCGGGGAAGGGCGGGAACGTGAAGCGCTCGTTCGGGTAGATGCGCGAGTCGGCGGGGTGGTCCACCGCGTCGAGCCGCGCGCGGTCGAGATACGTCGTCTCGCGCAGCTCCTCGGTCAGGTGCAGCTCCAGCACGCCCTCCCGCGGCCGGAGCTCCTCGCCGAGCACGAGCACGTACTCGTCGTGGTCGGGCGGCACGAAGCGGCCCTTCGCCGTCGGCAGGCCGAGCGGCGTGATGCCGAGCACGTCGCTCACGAACACGTTGCGCTCGCCGTTCCACGCGTACAGGAACGGGCACGAGGCGATCAGGCCCTCCACCTGGAGGTTCTCCGCGGCGCCCGTGGCCGCGCGGTCGCCCAGCTCGCGGCGCAGGTCGTACTGCACGACGCCGTTCGGCCAGGTGATGCGCACGTAGTCGAGCTCGGTCGCGCGGCCGGTGCCGAAGAGCTCCGCCTCCCCGTGCCAGAAGATGCGACGGTAGATCGGCCCCGCGCGGACCTCGACCACCGCGCCGACCCCGCGGCGGTTGTCCTTGCGCCCGCGGTAGCCCAGGCGCACGGCGTGCGCTCCCGGCTGTGCGCCGCGGCGCACGACCAGGCCCTCGGCGGTCAGCACGACGAGGTCGTGCGCGAGCGCCTCGCCGCCGTCGAGGTCGGCGAGCACCGCCGCGACCGCGGAGGATTCCAGCTCGAGCGGAAGCTCGAACTCGCGCTCGACGTCGAAGCCGACCGAGAGCACCCCGCGCAGCGCGTCCGCCCCGGTGATCGAAGGCGAGAGCCAGTAGACGTCGAGGCTGCCGTCGAGGTCGATGTCGGCCGCGTTGACCTCGTTCGCCGCCGCCG
>DATKBQ010000578.1:0-3535 GCA_035546375.1 Planctomycetota bacterium
CCAGCAGCGCGAGCGCCCCGACCAAGAGCGCGAGCAGCGCCAGGTTGCGCAGGTGCATCAGCCCCTCCTGCGCCAGGCGAGCAGGAGCCCGAGCACGGCGCACAGCCCGGGCAGGGCGTAGACGCTCACGCGGTGGACGACGGCGAGCGTGCCGGCGGTCGCGATGTCCAGGACGCGGCGGTCCTCGGTCCGCGGCCGCACCACGAGCCGGCGCTCCCGCGAGGCGAGCCAGTTGAAGGCGTTGAGGGCGAAGTCGCGGTTCTGCCGCAAGTACGCCGACGCGAGGCCGTCAGCCGAGCCGAAGGCGAGCACGCGGCTGAGCGGCCGCTCGGCGGCCGCGCCGCCGCCGCCGCCATTCGGGGCCTCGGAGGCGAACTCGACGGCCATGGCGACCGCGAAGTCGCCCTCCTGCTCCAGCCGGCCGCGCTTCAGGTCGTGGATTCCCTCGACGCGCAGGTCCAGCCAGGTGTTGCCCGTGGTGCGCGCGAGCACCGGCTGGCGCACGCTCGGCGGCGCGCTCCCGCGCGCGAAGGCGCGGGTCCACGGCAGGACCAGCCGGAGCTGGCGCCGCCACAGGGACTCGGTGACGGGCTCGCTGCGGCTGAGCCCCTCGGGCGGCACGTGCACGATGGCGCACTGCGGGAGCCCGTCGGCGAGCCCGCCCGTCTGGGTGCGCTGGAACTGCGCGACGATGCCCGGCTGCGGCTCGA
Source organism: Planctomycetota bacterium (assembly GCA_035546375.1). Lineage (GTDB taxonomy): Bacteria > Planctomycetota > UBA1135 > UBA1135 > DATKBQ01. The sequence goes on from DATKBQ010000578.1 coordinate 711, forward strand.
TCCAGAAGCGGCGCAGGATCTCGGCCGTGCTTCCCGGGCCGTCGTACGCCTCGGGAGAGAACCCCGGTGCCACCAGCAGGCGGCCGCCGCGCTGCACGAAGCGCGCGAGCGCCTCGACCTCCTCGGGCCGGAAGGGCTGCTGCGGGGCGACGATCGCGAGCACCCGGCAGTCATCGGGCACGGCCGGCGCGCGCGAGGGGTCCCACCTTTCGACTTCGAAGCCCTCGCCGACCAGCGCCGTGTGCAGCGCGCCGAGCTCCAGCTCCCCCGTGCCGAAGATGTCGCGCTCGCCGTGGCCGGTGGAGAACAGCACCTTGACTGCCTCGTCCGCCGTCACCTTCATGAGCGCCGCGCCGAGCGCCTCCTCGCCGCGGAAGCTCTCCATGCGCGCCGGGGAGCGCATCGCGGGATCGGGCGGGACCACGCGCGCGATGTCACGGAACAGGCTCAGGACCGCCCGCCGCCTCCCCGCCTGCACGACGACGACGTTCGTCTCCCCGGCCACGCCCAGCTCAACCATGCGCGCGAGGGTCGGCTCGATGTCGCCCAGGTCGTGGTCGATCACCTTGAGCTTGTCGGGCACCTGGTTCTGCGCGATGAAGAGGAGCTCGCGCATGCGCTGCCCCGCTTCCGCCGCCGCGGCGTCGAAGGGGCCGGGCTCGCGCCCGAGGAAGATCTCCGCGGTGGCCTTGTCGGAGAGCTTCCGCAGGAGCTCGACCAGCGCCGGGTCGATCGTGTTGCTGCCCGTCGAGGTCGTGTCCCAACGCCAGTGCAGCGCCGGACGGCCCGAGATCCAGGTGACCAGCCCGGCCGCCGCGGCGCCGAGCAGGACCAGGCCGGCGACCTGCGCCGTCAGGCCGAGGCGGGTCAACGGCCCGGTCGGCGAGGCGTGCGCCATGGCCTCGGACGTCCCGGCCGATCCGTGCAGGGCGCTCATCGCCAGCGCCTCGCTTCCAGGAGGCGCGTCGCCAGGAAGACCAGGAAGACCGTCCAGGCGCCGAAGAAGACCAAGTGGTGGCTGTCGATCACGCCGACCACGAAGGATCCTTGGAAGCGCGCGATCACGTCGAAGCTGACCAGCGACTGGCGCAGCCAGTGATCGCGCGGAAGGCCGACCTGCTGGGCGAGCAGCGGCACGCTCAGGAGCACGATCTCGAAGACCAGCGCCAGGAACGCGGCCAGGATCGGCGTCGACGTGCACGCGCTCGCCACCAGGCCCAGCGCGCAGAACAGGGCGGAGACCAGCGCCGCGCCCGCGACGCCGGTCAACACCGGTCCCCAGTCCGGCGGCGTGCCCAGGCCGGCGACGGCGAGCGCGTACACGAGGGCGCTCGACCACAGGAGCGCCATCAGCGTGGTCGCGGCCAGGAGCTTGCCCAGGACCACCGCGCCGTCGCGAACCGGCGCGGTCAGCAGGAACTCGAGCATGCCGCTGCTCGACTCCTCGCTGATCATGCGCATGGTGATCAGCGGCGGGAGGAGCACCATCAAGAGCCAGAAGGGCCAGCTCAGGCCGAGCGCGAGGCGCAGGGACTCGCCCACGTCCCCCTGCATCGCCGGCAGGTACCACCAAGCGAAGAAGTAGCCGTTCACGAGCAGGGCCAGGGCCAGGAGCACCCAGGCCAAGGGACCCAGGAAGAGACCGGCGAGCTCGCGCCGGTAGATCGTCCAGGTGCCCGCCATCAGCCTTCTCGCGGCTCCTCGCAGCTCTCTCCCGGTGACCGCGGGGGGGACCGCGGGGGCGGCGGTGCGTCGATCGGCTGGGCGAGATCGCGCTGGCCAGGCGCCGCGCGCTGCTCGAAGGGGTTCAGGTTGTAGACCGCGCGGCCCGCCGGGGGCGGCGCGGCGGCCTGCGCACCCTGCAAGAGGACCAGCGGCTCGCCGAGCTGCGCTCCGGATTCCGGCGGAGTGGAAGCCGTGCGCGGCTCGGACGCGGGCTCCAGCTCGAGGGCGATGCGCGCGAAGATCTGCTCGAGAGTCGGGCGGTCGAAGCTGAGCTCGCGCAGCGCCCAGCCGCGCTGCGCGGCCAGCGCGCCGACGTCCTCGCGCAGGTCCTCGTCGCAGGGGATGCGCAAGCGGTGGTGGATGCCCGCTCGTCCTTCGTCGACCACGTCGCGCACGCCACGCAGCGAGCGCAGGAGGCGGATGGCTCCCTCGACGTCCGGCCCGAGCACCGCCTCTAGGCGCACGGCGCTCGCGCCGCCGAGGCGGCGCACGAGCTCCTCCTGCGTGCCCTCGGCGGCGATCCGGCCGCGGCTCAGGATGATGACCCTGGGCGCGATCGCCTCGACCTCGGGCAGGATGTGGGAGGAGAGCAGCACCGTGTGCTTCTCCGCGAGACCGCGCAGGAGGCTGCGCATCTCCAGGCGCTGGAGCGGATCGAGGCCGCTGGTCGGTTCGTCGAGGATCAAGACCTCGGGCTCGTGCAGGAGCGCGACCGCGAGACCGACCCGCTGGCGCTGGCCCCGCGAGAGGTGGCCGATCAGGCTGCGCGCGCGGTCGGCGATCCCGACCTGCTCGAGGACCTCGGGGATGCGGCGGCGGGAAGCGGCGCGGGTGAGACCGTGCAGGCGCGCCTGGAAGCGCAGCATCTCGACCACGCGGTGCTCGCGGTAGAGCGGGACGGACTCGGGCAAGTAACCGATGCGCTTGCGGACCTGGAGGGACTGGCGCAGCACGTCGAGGCCACCGATCTCGGCGCTGCCGGAGGTGGCGGGGAGGTAGCCCGCCAGGATGCGCATGGTGGTCGTCTTCCCGGCGCCGTTGGGACCCAGGAAGCCGACGACCTCGCCCTTAGAAAGGTGAAAGGACAGGTCGTCGATCGC
>DATKBQ010000579.1:0-2332 GCA_035546375.1 Planctomycetota bacterium
GGCCGCCATAGATGTCGCGTACGACGTGCCAGGAGGTCAGGAGGTAGGTGACGTAGCCCTCGCCGCCGGGCAAGGCGCGCGGCTCGAGCAGCACGCCGCTGCCCACCGTCGAGTCGCCGGCGAGCTGCACGACGGGTCCGACGAGCTGCTGCCACATGCGCACCTCGTCGCGCTGCATCAGCGGAACGAGCGCCTGGTCGATGAGCTCGAGCCGGCTGCGGTCCTCCTGCGCGGTGCGCGCCGCGCCGACCGCGATCTCGTCCAGCTCGCGCCAGCGCTTCTCGATCGCACGGCGAAGCTCCTGGAGGCGCGTCTCGTAGAGATCGGGCGCGCTGCCCTCCCAGCGCTCTTCCCAGCTCGAAAGGCGGATGTCCTGCTCGCGCAGCTCGTCGCCGGTCCTGCCCAGCTCGGACTCGAGCTGGGTCAAGCGATCGCGCAGCACGTCGCGCGCGCGGTCCTGCTCGAGCGTCGCGCGGGTCGCCTCCAGATCGCCGGAGATCGCCTCGAGGCGGCCCTTGAGCTCGAGCACCTCCTGGGGATCGGCGCGGGGGACGCCCTCGAGCTCGTGCACCCGCTCCACCAAGTGCCTGATCCGCTCGGTGGCGAGGAACGCGGCCAGGGCGAGGCCGCCCGCGATCAAGTACCGGTTCATCCGTGGGGTGCCTGGAGGTGTCCGGCCCGGGCTCGCCGGGTCAAGGGATGGCCATGGTGTCTTCGCCGCCTATCGGCGGGCGGTCGGGCTGGGATGGAGCCCAAGCTTCTCCACACCATGGGAACACCGCCGGTTCCTTCGTAAACCGTTGCAATATCGCGACTTGCGCCATTCCTGGGGCGCCTGTCCACAGCCTTCCAGCAGCCTGTCCACGGACTCTCACCGTACTTGTCCCCCCGAACCTGACAAAGTCGAAAGGTTTCTGGCCTTTCTTAGCATGGCGGTCAAGGGGGACTACCGGGGCAGGACCCGGACTTCCAGGAGGTGGTCGCCGGCCTCGATCCGGTCCAGGACCTCCCCGCCCGAGCGCAGCTCGCCGAAGATCGTGTAACGCCCGTCGAGGTGCGGCGTCGGGCGGTGGGTGATGAAGATTTGGCTCCCACCGGAGTCCGGGTCGTCGTTGCGTGGCATGCCCAGCGACCCGCGCACGAACTTGCGCGGCGAGATCTCGTGGCGCAGCGAGTCGGCCGGGACGGGCTCTCCGCGCTGGAGCGCCGCGCGCGGATCGACCGGGACCCGGTAGGTGATCCCGCCGTTGCCGTCGCCGCGGTAGTCGCCGCCCTGCACCACGAAGTCCGGGACGACGCGGTGGAAGGTGAGCCCGTCGTAGTAGCCGCGCTCGGCGAGGGCCAGGAAGTTGTGGACGTGCACGGGGGCCTCAGCCGGGAAGAGCTCGAAGACGAACGTGCCGCGCGTCGTTTCGATCGCCACGCGCGGGTTCCCGCGGGGGATCGGCATGTCGGCGCCAGGCAGCGGCTGGCCGGGGGCGGGCTCGAGCGGAGGGGTTTCGGGGAGCGGCAAGTCCGGCCAGAGCCGGGCGAGCTCCTCGCGCGCGACCTGGCGCACGAAGGGCTGCGGCGCGGCGGTTCCGCGCACCAGGAGCGAACGCGCTCCGTCGCCACCGATCTTGCCGGCCAGGCGCAGGATGTTGAAGCGCACCTCGGCGGCGATGTCGCCGGTGCTCGTGTCGAAGGCGCGCTCGAGCGCCGGCAGGTCGCCGGCGTCGGACTCCTCGGTGAGCGCCGTGACCGCCGCGAGCCGCAGGCCGTTGTCGGGATGCGTGAGGAACCCTCGCAGCCTCTCGCGCGACGGCTGGGAAAGGTGCTTGCCCAGCGCCTCGATCGCCGCGCCCGCGACGCGCGGATCATCCGCTCGTGTGATCCGGAACAGGAGTTCCTCGGCCCAGGGGTCCCGGACCGCCGCCAAGCCGCGGGCGAGGCCGGCGAGCACGTGGGGAAAAGCCCAATGCCAGTTGTCGCGCAGATCCGCCGTACTGAGGCCGAGCTCGCCGCCGGACTCCGATGGGGTGAGCTTCGCAGTCACCTGTGTCCAGGCTTCCATGCCGGCCGCGCCCACCATGGACGAGGAGTCCGCCGGCGGCCACAAGGTCGGCGTGAGCCAATCCGGGCGCCAGTAGGGCCGGAGCCTGGCGAACGCCCGATCGATGGCCGCGCGCTCCTGGAGCCGTCCGAACTGCGCCCCGATCGCCTCCCAGGCGCAGCGCCGGACGTGCGGCGATGGGTGCTTCGTCGCTCGGCCGAGCGGATCGATGGCCCGCGAAGGCGGGGCGGAAGCAAGCGACCGCGCGGCCTCGCAGGCCACGCGCCAGTCGGAATCGGC
>DATKBQ010000580.1:0-6392 GCA_035546375.1 Planctomycetota bacterium
GCGCATCTGGTGGCCGTCCCAGCTCCACACCTTCACGCCCTTGGAGGTGCCGTGCTCGCCATGTTCGCCCGATTCCAGCTTGAAGGAGCCCTTCACCTTGCCGTGGTCGTCCACCTTCCAGCCGTGGGGGAAATCCTTTCCCGCGACCTCGCTGTCGAACTCGCCGAACTCCACGGGCTCGAAGTCCTGGCCGTCGTCGTCGAACTTCCAGACCTTGACACCATGGCCCTCGCCATCGCCCGACTTCACGACTTTCCAGCCCTGGCCGTCGCCGGCACCCTTCCCGGCCTTCACGCCTTCGAAGACCCGCACGTTCTCGAACAGGCCTTGCTTCGCCTTCGTCTTCTCGAGCTTGCCACCCTTGCCTTCGTGCGGACCCGCCGGCGCTTCGGGGGCGTGCGGGGGCATCAGGCCGTGCGGCGCACTCGGCGCCTTAGGCGCCTTCGGAGACTTCGGAGCCTTCGGCGCCCTCGGAGCCTTCGGCGTATGGGGGGCCATCGGCGGATGGAGAGCCTCGGGCGCTTGCGGCGCCGCGCGAGGCATGGGCGTGTGCCCGCCGCCGAGGCCGAGGCGCCGCTCCAATTCCTCGACCCGCTGCTCGAGCGTGCGCTCACGCCGGCTCTTGGACCTGGACTCGGGGCGCGGAGTCTGCGTCGAGCCGCCCGACGCGTAGCCCTGCTCGCGCAGGCGCAGCAGGGCGCCGTCCGAGCGTCCTGGGGCGCGGGCGCGGGCTTCCTCCACCAACTCGCGCTGATACACACGGCTCTGCTCCTGCTGCGCACGGCTCCGCTCGGCCTGCTCCCGCGCGCGCTGGACCGAGCGCTCGGCGCCCTCGCGGGCGCGCTGCAGCTCGCGCTCGGCCTGCTCGCGGGCGCGCTCCGCCGCGCGCTGGGCCTGCTCGATCGCGCGCTGCGCCTCGGCCATCGCGCGCTGGATCTCGCGCTCCGCCTGCTCCTGCGCGCGGCGCACGATCTCCTCGTAGTGCTCGGGGTCCTGGACGCCGCTCGCCGGACCCACGCCCTGGCCGGCGGCGGCTAAATGGAGAGTGTTCAGCCGCGCGGTGAGGTCCGCGAGCACGGCTCCTGAGATCCGGGCGCTCGTGAGCGGGTTCTCGGTGACCTTGGCCTTGGCCGCTTGGACACTCGCGAGTCGTCCATGCAACTTCGCGAGCGCCTCATCGGCCAGCTGAACGTTCTCCACGTTCTGCCCGGCACCTCGCACCGTTGCCGTCACCTCTGCGGTCCGCTGGGCGAGCTGCTCCGCCATCGCCCGAGCGGCGATCGACTCCTGGAGCGTTTGCGCCGCGGCGGTCTTGCAGTTGCCGGCCTTGGCTTGCACCGCCACCGCCCGTTCCGCGCTGCGCTTCGTGGCCTGCTCCGCGAGCGTCCTGGCCTTGACGGCCAGCTCGAGCTCCTTCGCCTCGACGCCCTGGCACGCCTCGGCTTGCGGCGCCGCCGCAGTGGCCGCCGGCGACGCGAGCCGCTCGAGCAAGGCCGCGCGATCCGCGAGCGCGCGCTGCACGGGGTCCTGTGCGACGTCGCCCTGTGCGCCCTGCGCGCTCGGCTTCGAGCAGGAGGAGGCCTGCGCCGGTGCTGCGGCGGAAGCTCGGGTCGCGAGGAGCGCGGGCGCCGCGGTCGCCGCGCCCTGCGCCGGGGCGGCGGCGAGCGGCGAGATCGCCGTCGCGGGCGCGCTCGTGGTGCTTGCGCAATGCGCCGCCTGCGCAGCCGGCGCCGTCGCGACGCTCGTCTGCGCACAAGACGGCTTCTGAGGATCGCCGCAGCGCGGATCGCCGCTGGCGAGGTCGAGCGCCGTGCCCGCGCCGGCAGCCAGGACCATCGTGGACAGGAAGAGCTTCATCACCGTTTCTCCTTCGGGGTCGGGGCCTCGGCCGGCGCCGAGCCGGCGGCGGATGCTCCGCGAGGCGACAGGGAATCGATCCGCGCCCAGGCCTCGGTGCGCCGGGCGGCGAGTTCGAGGGCGCGCAGCTCGAGCGAGCGCAGCGCGCGCCGGAGATCGGGGGCCTCCTCGAGCCCCGCCAGGTCGTCGTGCAGCGCCTCGATCTCCTCCAGCAAGAGACCGAGCGCGAGGTCCAGCTCGGCGAGCTCGCGCGCCAGCGCGGCACGGGGCTCGGGCGGCGCCTCAGCGCACAGCTCGAGCGCGCGCCGCTGCGGCTCGTCCCGCTCCGGCTCGACCCACTCCGGAGCGTCATGGGCCGGCGCCGGCGCCTCGCGCTCGACCTCCGGCGAAGGCTCGCGCTGCGCGCCCGCGACCGACACGCCGGGTCCCGCCAGGGCGAGCACGGCGAGCAACGCCGCCGACAGGGCCGCGACCCACCGGCACGGGCGCTCCGCCTCGGCACGGCGCTCCTCGAGCAGGCGCTCGACGCGCCGCGCCAGCCGCGAGCGGCTGCGCGCGCCCGACATCCCGTGGGCCATCTGCGGCACCGGCAGCGGGCGGCGCTCGCCGACGATCCAAGTGGCCACGCGCGCCAAGCAGCTCGCGAGCGGCAGCTCGCGGCCCGTCTGGCGCACCGCCCAGTCGTCGCAGAGGATCTCGAACAGCTCCTCCAGCTCGCGCCGCGCGACGCGGTTGAGCGGCTGGAAGAAGAGCACGCGCTCGAGGAGCCAACCTGCGGCGAGCCACAACGAGTCGCCGCGCGCCAAGTGGGCCAGCTCGTGGGCCAGCATCGCCTCCTGCTCCGCCGCCGACAGCTCGTCGAGCGCCCGCGGCGGGACGCAGATCTGCGGGCGCGGGAAGGCGAAGCTCACGGGCGAGCTCAGCTGGGGCACGACCCACACGCGCACGGGACGGCGGAAGGCGGCGCGCTCGCGCAGGCGCTCGAGCGCTTCGAAGAGCGGCCCCTCGCCCAGCTCGCGCCGGCCGCGCAGCGCGCGCCCCAGGTTCAGGAAGCCGCGTGCGAAGAGGAGGAAGCCGGCGATCCCTCCCGCGATCCAGAGCGCGGCGGCGAGCGCCGGCCAGCGCGTCGCCGGGCGCGCCTCTCCGAGGCCCGAGTCCTCGTGACCGGCGCGGGCCATCGCCTCAGGCGCGAGCACCGCGGCGCTCGGGCTTCCGCGCGCGGACTTCGCGCGCGCCGAGCGGCGCGCACCGCCCGGAACGCGCAAGGTCTGCTCGTGCGCCAAGCTGGCATCGACCCACAGCGGAGCCCCGCCGAAGGGCGGGGCGACGACCGGCGTGACCTTGGGCAGCTTGGCCGGCGCGGCGCGCTCCGCCGGCGCGGGCCCCGGAACCGCCGGCGCGGCCGCGTGCGGCTCGGAGCGAAGGATCCAGCGGCCGAGCGGGGGCTGGAAGCCGCAGCCGAGCTGGAGCGCCGCGCTCGCGAGCCCCCCCACGAGCGCGACCTTCCAGATGCGCTCGCACAGGCGCGCCCGGGCCTCCCCCAGCCGGCGAGAGACCAGCCAGGCGGCGGAGATCAAGAGCGTGCTGTGCAGCGCGTAGGTCAGGAGGTAGGCGACGAGCGCGAGGGCGAAGGGCTCAGCGCCCATGGCCGCGCTCCTTCCTCGCGTGCTGCGCGATCAGGCGCTGCAAGCGCTCCAGCTCGCTGCGGTCGATTTCCTGCTGCGTCAGGAGGTGGCTGACCAGCGCGGCGACGTCGCCCTGGAACAGGAGCTTCGTCAGGTCGCCGACCATGGTGCGGTGCACCTCCGCCTCGCTGACGCGCGGGCGGTAGATGAACTGCCGGCCCTCCGCGCGGTGCGCGACCACGCCCTTCTTCTCCATCTTGGAGAGCATGGTGGCGATCGTGGTCAGCGCCCGGCGCTGGCCGGACGGCAGGCCTTCGCACACGCGGGCGACGCTCGCCTCTCCCTCGTCCCAAAGGACGCGCATGATCGCGTACTGGAGATCGCCGAGTCGGTGGGAGCGGTTCATCGGTTGGCGCTGCCGGGGTTCGACTACCATGGTAGTCCGAGAGCCCTCCCGTGAAGAGCCCCGCGGGATTTCTCCCGTATTTCTTCTGTACGGGGGGCCCCTGGCGGGCTCAGCGCTCGCGCAGCGGCCGGCGGGCGAGGGGGATGCGGACCTCGGCCGGCTCGCCGGCGCGCACCTCGACCTCGCGGGGCTCCGGGGCGGAGAACCCGGGCAGCTCCCCCACCTCGAGCGAGTAGCGGCCCGGGGCGGAGAGGCCGAGCAGGCAACCCTCGCCGGACCTGGACCAGCGGACCGCGCGGCCCGGCCCGCCGACCTCGCGCGCGTGGATCGCCATCCCGGGGCGATAGGCGATGGTCTCGCCGCCGTCGAGCAAGACCACCAGGAGCTCGGAGCGCGCCTGGAGTCGGACGACGTGCTCGCTCGTCCCCGGCGGCAGGCTGAGCGTCTCGCTCGCTTCGGCGTATCCGGGAGCGGAGACGGCGACGTGCACCTCGCCGGCGGGGAGCACGAGCGATGCCCGCCCCCCGGGAGCGGCGAGGGAGGCCGGACGCCAGCGTGCGAGGCCCGGCGGAGGTTGGACGAACCAGCGGACCTCGCCGTCGCGCAGCGCCTCGCCGCTCGCCGCGTCGAGCGCGCTCACGCGCAGCTCGGCGGGCTCGCTCACGCGGATCTCGAGCTCGCGCTCGCCGCTCGCTCCCAGCTCGAAGATGCGCCGCACCTGCAGGGGCCGCACCTCGGCGAGCCAGCGACCCGGCGCCTGGAGACCGGCCGACCAGCGCAGCTCGCCGGGCTGCAGCGCAGCCATGGCGGCGGTCTCGAGGACGATCTCGCCCTCGCCCGGCGCACCTTGCGCATCGAGCCGGGCCAGGACCAAGCGCGGGTCCTCGCGCGCCCACGCGCTCGGGAGGTACAGCCGGCCCTCGAGCGCCACCGCCGGGAGCGCCGCGGCACCGGCGGGCGCAGCGAGCGTGACGGAGCGCGCCTCGCCGGCGACGAGGACCACCTCGGCAACCGAGAGCGGCTCGTCCTCGGCCCCCCATTCGCCGCGCTCGAGCTGCACGAGAGCCGGCCCAGGCGCGATGGCCTGGACGTGCAGCGCACCCTGCGCGGGGATCCGTCCCTCGTACTCGGGCTCGCCGCCCTCCGAGCGGTAGAGCCGGACCCGGTGAGAAGCCTCCGGCGGCGCTCCCGCGAGGTGGACGACGAGCTCGCAGGCCGGCTCGAGCGCGAGCGTGCGCTCGCCGCCCGTGCGGTGGTCGACGGTGATCCGGCCCCAGGCGAAGCCGGGTGCGCGCGCCCAGTAGGTCTGCGTGCTCGCGAAGTCGGGAAGCTGCACGGGGGACGTCGCATCGCGGGCGAGGGGCACGCCGGATTCACCGGGATGGACGAGCCGGCCGCGCGGCCCGCCCAGGCCGCCGACGAGCTCGATGCCGGCGAGGTCCTGGCCCCCGGCCACCGCGACGACCCTCAGCCGGCAGAGGGGAGCCCAGCGGGCTCGCAGCAGGACGGCGGCCGAGTCGCCGTCGGAAGCCCGCGGCGGGAGAACGAGGCTGGGCTCGATGGGAAATGCAGCCCGGCCGCCGATCTGCATCGGGCCCACGCTCAAGCGCGATCCGAGCGGCGCGCGGAAGCGCCAGCGGCCCGACTCGACGCGGACGACGTGCCGCTCGGAGGCGCTCGCGGGCGGCTCCGGCGGCGTCGCGTGCAGCTCGAAGCTGCCGCTTTCCTGGGAGTGCTCCGCACCGCGCTCGTCGGCGACGACCAACGTGCCCTCGAGGTCGATCCCGGGCTCGAGCTGCTCGGTCCGCGCCGGCTCCTCGTCGGCGAAGATCGCCGGCGCCTGGGTCTCGCGGTGCTCGGGCTCCGGGAGCGGCATGGCGGGGAGCACGGGAGGCGGGCGCGGGGGAGCAGGCTCGGCGAGCGGGATCGGACCTGCCGGCAGGGGGTCCTGCTGCGGCGGCGCCTCCCAGCGGACTGCGAAGAGCCCGCCGAGGACGAAGCCGACGGCGAGGAGGTAGCCGAGGATCAGGAGGGCGAGGGCGGGCCGCATGGTCGGGGCGCGGACTACGCGCGGGGGCCGCGAAGATAGCAGGGCCCCGCGCCGGGGCGATTTCGGCAGCGTTCGAGTCGTAGTCGGAGTTTCACTTTCTGGTTTCTGGCGCGCTCGGGTGCGGGAGGGCGAGGGCGCAAGCGTGCAGGGGCGCCCTCCGGGCGCTTCCGCGGCCGAGTACGGCCGCGGGACTCCGCGCTGCGGATCGGCCGAAGACGGCCGATCCTCGCGCGGAGTTCAAAAGGGCTTCGCGCCCGAAGGTCGGGGCAGGGGCCGCTAGACGTCTTCCATGAGAAGACGTCTAGCTCGCGGCACGCGAGCGAAGCGAGCATGTGCCGCAGCCGCGCCCCCAGGCGCGGCGCGTCGATCGGTTTTCGCGGGCGGACTGCGAGCATGTGCCGCAGCCGCGCCCCCAGGGCGTGGCGCGTGCATCGGTTTCTGGGGGTCTTGCCTT
>DATKBQ010000581.1:0-19009 GCA_035546375.1 Planctomycetota bacterium
CGCGTTCCGAGCGGGCGCCGCTCACGCGCGCGCCTCCGCGGTCGCCCGGCCGGCGAGCGGAGCCTCGCGGGCCGGCGCGCCGTCGCGCACCTCGACCCGCGCGACGCGCAGGTAGGCCTCGCCCGGCCCCGAGCGCGTGTCCAGCCGCAGCCGCCGCGCCCCAGCGGGGAAGCGGGCCGCGAACGTGAAGCTCTTCGTCTCGTCCGCGCCCTGGCCGGTGAAGGGCTCGATCCGGCCGATCTCGCGCCCGTCGAGCAAGGCGCGGCCCGCCAGGGGCACGCTGCGCTCGCCGCCGAGCGCGAGCACGCCGATGTGGACCTCGCGCAGTCCCGGCCCGGCGAGCGAGACGTCGTACTCGACCCACGCCCCGCCGGGGCGCAAGAGCAGCATGTCGCGGCCCTGCGGCTCCACCGGGCCGGCACGCTCGGCCGCCTCGTTGCCGGCGTACTCGTAGAGCAGCGTCGAGCGGCGCTCGCGCCGCACGCAGCACAGGGCCCGGTAGCGGAACTCCATCTCGCGCGCGTTCGCAGGAATCGTCTTCACCGGCGGCGCGTGCGAGGCGAGCTCGGCAGCGAGGCCGGGCTCGTCCAGGAAGCGCGCGAGCACCCGCGCCAGGTCGTCCGGATCGCCGGCCTTGAAGTGCAGCCCGTCGACTCCGTCGCGCACGCTCTCGGCCATGCCGCCGATGTCGCTGGTGACCACCGGCGTGCCCAGGAGGAACGCCTCGCGGATCGAGATCGGCGCGTTCTCGTACCACACCGAGGGCACGACCAGGACGTCGATCCCGGCGTGGACCTCGGCCAGGCGCTCGTTCGCGAAACGGCCGTGGAAGGTGACGGCCGAGCCCTCGGCGAGCCGCTGCAGGCGCGCGTGGAAGGGGTCGTCGGCCGGGCGGAAGTCGCCGTGCACGTGGAGCGCGGCGCGGCGCCCGGCGAGCCGCCGCATGGCCTCGAGCAGCACGTCCGGGCCCTTGTACCACACGAGCGAGCCGACGAAGCCGAAGCGCACCATGCCCTGCGGGTCGGACCGGCGCGGCACGGCGCGCAGGCCCTCGGCGCGCAGGCCGTTGTCGGAGAAGACTAGCCTGTCGGGCTCCAGGCGCGAGGTCTCGAGCAGCTTGCGGCACAGGAAGCGGCTGGGCGAGATCAAGAGGTCCGCCGCGGCGTAGGCGCCGAGCACCACGTCCTGGCGGCGGCGCATGTCGTCGTAGCTCCGGCCCCAGCGGCCGACCGCCGAGCGCCGCCGGCGCAGGAGGCGCCCGAGCCGCCCGCCCGGATGGGCCTCGACGAAGCGCGCCGCCGCCGCCAGCGGCCGCGCCGCGGGCAGGAGCGTGCGCGCGGGCGGGATCTTGCGGAAGTCCTTCTCCTTGACGCACAAGAGACACCCCAGCTCCTGGTTCTCGTCGCAGCGAACGCCGTCCGGCCGGATGAGCTGGACGCGCGCGCACAGGCCCCAGTAGTCGTGGCAGTGGAGCAGCGTGGGCAGGTTGAACTCGCGCGCCTCGTGCACGAGCCCGGTCGAGGTGTGGAGCAGGTGCTGGAAGTGCACTAGGTCGGGCCGCTCGCGCAGGAGCACCTCGTGGAAGGCCTCGACGGCGCGCGGCTCGTCGTAGCTCTCGCGCAGGCTGCGGTGGTCGATGCGGTGGGTCATGCGCCACACGCGCAGGCCCTGGAACTCGCCGAGCGCGAGCGAGAAGTCCGCTGGGCCGCCCTGCTCTTCGCTGCGCTCGGCGCCCGCGCGCGCTAGCACCGTGCAGCGGTGCCCGAGCTTCTCGAGCTCGACCGCGAGCGAGAGCGTGTACACCTCGGTCCCCGCCCAGGTGTCCGGCGGGAAGCCGTGCACGACGAAGAGCACGTGCAGCTTCGTGCGCTCGAGCAGCGCCGTCGGCGGGAAGCGGCGGCGAGAGAGCCCGCCCTCGTGGAGGCCCAGGAACGCCGCGCGGCGCAGCTCGCGCGCTCGCTCGAGCTCGTGCTCCAGCGCTTCGCCCGAGAGCCCGAACCCCACCAGCCCCTCACGGTCGCGCGCGAGCTGCCGCTCCGCCAGGACCGCGGCATCCGCCGCGCTCGCCACGCAGGTCCGGTCCAGCCATTCCGCGTTGAAGCGCCCGTCGATGCGCGCGCGCGACACCGTCTCCGCCGCCGAGTAGTCGTGGCTGTGCTCCACGGTGGCGCGGTCGTCGTACACCACCGTCCACCCCGCCTCGAGCAGGGCGCGCGCCATCAAAACGTCCTCGCCGAACTCCGTGCGCGGGAAGGGGTGGCGCTCCCACAGCTCGCGCCGGATGGCCGAGGCGACGTCGTTGAAGTTGTAGAGGAGCCGCTTCTCGTGCGCGCTCAGCGCCGCGTAGGTTGCAGGCTCCGGCAGCCGCACCTCGCGCCGCCCCGGTTGGTAGCCCGGGTCTTGCTCGCTGAAGAGCTTCGTGAGGGCCTCGGCGTCCGCGCGCGGCAGGTTGCGGCAGTAGGCCGCGCCGACCGCCGGATCGGCGAAGTTCGCCGCGAGCGTCGCCAGCCCTTCGCGCGAGCTCGGGATCGCGTCCTGGGTCAGGAACACGAGCAAGTCGCCGCGGCTCCGGGCCGCCAATAGGTTGCGCGTGTCGCCGTGGTCGAACTCCTCCTTGTGGATCGGGAGCACGCGCATGGGCACGCCCAAGCGCGCGCGCCAGCCCTCGAGGATCGCGAGCGTCCCGTCGCTCGAGCCGGAGTCGACCGCCAGGAAGTCCCAAGGGAGTGCCACTTCCTGCGCGGCGAGCGACGCCAGCACCCGCTCCAGGTACGCCGCCCCCTGCCAGGTCGGCATCAGGACGGAGATCGAGCGGATCGGACTGGGCTCGGGCACGTGGGTCGTCGCGGGCCGGCGCCCGGGTCGAAGGACTCGGGGCTCGGCGCGGGGCGAGGGTAGCCGGCGGACCTGCGGCCGCCGCGGGGATCCCGGCAAGGATATCCGCCCCCTCCTATCGGCGTCCCGGTCCACGGGCCTCAGCGGAGGGTGCTCCCAGCCCTCGGTAGAGCCCTTCGAGCTCGCGCGCGTGCTCGTCCATCGGCTTGACCCGCGGCAGGTTCCGCGCGAGCCGCGCCGCGAGATCGGGCTCGGCCAGGAACCGCTCCAGCGCGCGCGCCAAGTCCTCGGGGTCGCCGGCGCGGAAGTGCAGCCCGTCGACCCCGTCGCGCACCAGCTCGGCCATGCCGCCGATCCCGCTCGCGACCACGGGCGTGCCGAAGAGGAACGCCTCGTGGATCGCGATCGGCGAGTTCTCGAACCACACCGAGGGCACGGCGAGCACGTCGACGCAAGAGTGGATCTCCGCCAGGCGCGAGTTGTCGAAGCGGCCGTGGAAGTGGATGGCGCTGCCGCGCGCCAAGCGCTCGAGCTCGGCGTGGTAAGCGTCCTCGCGCGGGCGGAAGTCGCCGTGGACGTGCAGCTCGGCCTTGCGCCCGGCGAGGCGCGCCATCGCGCGCACGAGCACGTCGACGCCCTTGTACCAGACCAGGGAGCCGACGTAGCCGATGCGCAGCCTGCCCTCGGGGTCAGGGCGCTTCGCGAGCGCGCGCGCCCGATCGGTGCGCGTGCCGTAGGCGCAGTGAATCACGCGCTGCGGATCGAAGCGGCCGGTGTCCAGGAGCTTTCGCCGCAGGAACCGGCTCGGCGCGATCAGGAGGTCCGCGGCCGCGTAGCCCGCGAGCACGACTTCCTGGCGGTCGCGGACATCTTCGTAGCGCTGCCCCCAGCGCCCGAGCAGCACCCGCCGCGCCGCCAGCTCGCGCTCGAAGAAGCGCTCGAGCTTCTTGCTCGGCACCTTCGGATGGACCGCCAGGAAGCGCGCGGCGAGGACCATGGGATGCGTCGCCGGCAGGATCCGCTTCGCGAGCGGGATCGCGCGCAGATGCTTCTCCTCGACGCACCAGAGGCACCCCATGCCCTG
This sequence comes from Planctomycetota bacterium, assembly GCA_035546375.1. Taxonomy (GTDB): domain Bacteria; phylum Planctomycetota; class UBA1135; order UBA1135; genus DATKBQ01. The sequence goes on from DATKBQ010000581.1 coordinate 3,920, forward strand.
GTTCTCTTCGCAGCGCACGCCGTTCGGCCGCACGAGCTGCACGCGCGCGCACAGGGCCCAGTAGTCGTTGCAGGTGATCACGCTCGGGATCGCGAGCTCCCGCGCGACGCGCGGCAGGCCCGCGGAGAAGTGCAGGAGGTGCTGGAAGTGCACCAGGTCCGGCCGCTCGCGCTCGCAGAGCTCGCGGAAGGCCGCCTCCGCCCGCGGCTGGTCGTAGCTCTCGCGCAGGCTCTTGTGGTCGAGCCGGTGGGTCATCCGCCACACGCGCAGGCCCTGGAACTCATCCAGCGCGAGCGAGAAGTCCGCCGGGCCGCCCTGCTCCTCGCTGCGCTCGGCCCCCGCGCGCGCCAGCACCGTGCAGCGGTGACCGAGCTTCTCCAGCTCCTGGGCCAGCGACAGCGTGTACACCTCCGTCCCCGCCCAGGTCTGGGGCGGGAAGCCGTGCACCACGAAGAGCACGTGCAGCTTCGCGCGCTCGGAGAGCGCCGGCGGCGGGACGGGCGGGCTAGCCATCGCCTGCGCCGCCGAGCGACCCGCGGCTGCCGGCGTACTGGCCGAGCTGCTGGGAGGCCAGCGCCGCCAGTACCCGCTCCAGGTACGCCACCTTCTGCCAGGTCGGCATCAGGACGGAGATAGAGCGGATCGCTCGGGAGTCGGACATCAGGGTCGCGGGGCTCCGCAACTGGATGCGGGGCAGAGCTCGGCCGGTCGGCCTCGGGCCGCCGTGGGGATCCCGGAAAGGATATCCGCCCCCTTCCATCGACGTTCCGGCCCGCAAGCCTCAGCGCAGGCCGCACGCCAGCCTGTGGTACAGATCCTCGATGTCGCGCGCGTGCTTGTCGATCGCCTTGAACTGCGGCAGGTTCCGCGCGAGCCGCTCCGCGAGGTCGGGCTCCTCCAGGAACCGCCCAAGCGCGTTCGCCAGGTCGGCAGGGTCGGCGGCGCGGAAGCGCAGCCCGTCGATGCCGTCGCGTCCAAGCTCGGCCATGACGCCGATTCCCCCTCGTCACCACCGGCCTGCCGCAGAACCGCGTCTGCGGGTGGGATGTTCAGCCGCGCTCCGTGCAAGTCTTCGAGCTGGACTCGCGGCCCGAGCCGGATACGGTGCTGGGCGAGTCGCAGCGGTCCAGCCTCGCTGAGGTTCGCGCCGCGCTGGCCACGAGCTGCGAACCGTCAACGGGGCTTGGCCGGTTCCGACCTCGTTCCGATCCCGGCCTCGTCGTGGCTCAAGCCCGATCTCGCGGCGACGCGCGAGCACTGGTCCGCTTCGCGAGAACAGCCGCCGCCCGCGCCGCCGAGAAGACGGCGCGGCGAGCGGCGGAGACGATGGAATGAGGGAGGGCGCGCCCGGACGGCAGAGAACCGCTCTCGAGCGCGCTCCAAGTCAGTTCAGTCGGACGATCTTCCCCTGCGACGGGATGAGGTCCAGGTAGGTCGGGTTCGCCACCTTCGCCTCGACCACCCACAGCGTGTAATAGCCGGGAGGGCCGAGGGTCTCGTGGGGCGGCGTGACGGTGATGATGACGTCCCCAGAACCGGCCGGCGGCGGAACGAACTCCAACTCGATGTAGCGCTGGTCGTAGTCGCAGTGGTGGGTCACCGCCGCGGGCCGCAGCAGCACGATACGGTCGACGTGGTGGTGGAACAGCGATGCGCCGACTTGGAAGCTCGTCCCGCCGGGCGTGAAGTTGATCGTCCCCGGCGCCGAGGTGATCACAGGCTGCGTGCCGTTGTGGAGGTAGAACGGCCGGTAGACCTCGCCGGTGTGCTCGGACTTCACGGGCTGCCCGGGCCGCTCTCGGCCCCCCGCGACGAACACCCTGCCATCGAGCAGGAGCGCGGCGATGGAATGGTAGATCCTGGGCGCCTGGTGCTGAGCCATGGCGTAGGTCGCTCCCACCTGGTTCGGGAGGGCGGGATCGTAGAGCTCGGGCGTGAACACGGGTACCGGCGGACTCGTCCCGCCGAAGTTCGCGGCGCCACCGACGATCAGGATCTGGCCCGTCGGCAGGATCACGGCGTTGTCGTCGACGCGCGCAGTGAGCAGCGGCGTCTTGTCCTGCCAGGCGCCTGTGGAAACGGGGATGCTTCCGGGGACGAACTCCTGCACGCTGCCGTGGACCTGCCAATCGCTGTTCTGTCCAGGCGTGATCCTCTGCGCCCCGCCGAAGGCCAGCAGGCGGTTCTTGTCAAGGAATGTGTGCATCAGCACGGCGGGAGCGTACTGGCGATCCCAGACCGTGCCGGGACTCGGGGTGGACATGGTCGAGTTCCTTCCACCCGCCAGCTCCCAGAACGGGCCATTCGTCGAGAGCGGCGAGCGCATCAGCCACGCGCTGCCTTCGGTATTGGGCGGCGGCCAGCCGCCGGTGGTGTCGACGTCGAAGGCGATGAAGATCTGGCCCAGGATCGTCGCGTTCAGCGGATCGGGCTCTCCGAGCTGGAAGGCGCGCGGGTAGCTGTCGAGCAGGGGGTCGGCGGGGTGTGTCGTCGAGATCGCGTAGGCCTCCGTCAATGTCCCGGGAGGCAGGCTGTGCGCGTTCGGCGTTCCCGGCGGCGCCACGAGCGTGTGCAGCCAGGGGTTCGAGCCCGACCCCACGGCGACGGAGGGATCCTGGAACTGCCACAGCTCGTTCCCCTCGCTGGTGAGCCCGGGAGGGCCGCCAAGGATGGCTTGGCAGCCGCCGGGGACTGTGAGCGACCCTGTGACTGCGATGGGCCGCCGATCGAGTGAGATCAACGTACCGTAGTAACGCCCGATGCTCATGTCGAAGGGCTGTGACCAGGGTGCGCCGTCGAGGGCAATGCCGAGCACCCGCGGGTCGAAGCGGTAGGCTTGGCTCGGGACCCCGGCGCCGATGGGGAATCCCCCCGCGACGGTGAGCCGGCCTCTGGAATCGAATGCGAGGGCCCCGCAAAAAACGTCGCTGGCGAGGGTTTGCTCGACCTTGAGCAGCGTTCCCGGGTTCTCCGGGTTGAAGAGCCAGACCTCGGCGGTGTTCGTCGGGGCACAGGTGTTCGGGTCCAGTCCTTCGCGATACATCAGGATCTTGCCTGCGTAGGCTCCCACGGCGATCAGCGCGGCGTGGGACATCTCAGGATAGCCCTGGCCCGGCTGGCAGCTCGACACGATCTGGCTCTTCCAGTCGTAGAGCGGCGACCACGATCCATGGGTCGACGGGTTGCTCTGCGTACCGGCAGCGGGAGTGATGAATCCGGCCAGCACGAGCGCGGGAACACAGGCGTGGGCGGCACGCCGGAAGGTCTGCGGGAGGTGCGAGATCACGAGCGAAGTTCTCCTCCATCCCCTGGGAAGCCGACGCGCTCGTCCGGAGGGGAAGTCGGCCGGTCGAGGCCTGTTCCGACCCATGGGGGCCGGGACAGGTGGGAAGGTAGCGCCGGTAGGGGGGGGGGCTGGCAAGATGGAAGCGTGGAAGTTCCCCAGATTCCTCCCCTGGAGGCTCGCATGACCGGACCGCGCTTGCTCCTGTGTTCTTGCCTGCTGCTCGGCCTGTCGCCGCAGGATCCCGGTCCGATACCCGCCATCCCGGCCTCCAGGGTGGATCGCGCCCAGGCGGCGGGCGAGACCCCCGCCCGCAGCGGCATGGGCTGGATCCTCAATGCAGGGCAATGGGACGAGAGCCTGGGCTACGTCGGACGCGTGGGGAGGGTCTGGGTCGGCGCGCAGGAGGAGGCCTTGCTCCTGTGGCTGCCCGCTCCGGGAGAGGCTTCGAGCGTGCTGCGCCTTTCTTTCGATGCTCCAGCCGAGCCCTCGATCGAGCCGCGGGAAAAGCTGCCCGGGATCTACAGCTACTTCCGCGGGAACGATCCCTCGCGCTGGGTGCGCGGGGCGCCGTCCTTCGGCGAGATCGTCTACCGCGGCGTGCGCGCGGGCATCGACCTCGCCGTGCGCGGCGACGAGCGCGGCATCAAGTACGACCTCCTGGTCGCGCCCGGCGCGGATCTCTCGAGCCTTCGTTTGCGCTGCGAAGGCGGATCGGGGATGCGGCTCGAGCAGGACGGAGTGCTGGTGATCGAGACGGCAGCCGGGCCGCTGCGGCATGCGCCGGGGCGGAGCTGGCAGGTCCTTCCGTCCGGCGAGGAACGCGAAATCGTCTGTCGCGCCCGGATCCTGGACGAGGAGAGCTTCGGCTTCGAAGCACTGGACTACGACCCAACCTTGCCGCTTGTGATCGATCCAGGGCTGCGCTGGTCGACCTTTCTGGGCAGCCCGAGCTACCTGGGTACGGGAGATGCCGCCTTCGGGGCCGCCGCCGACTCGAACGGCGACGTGACCATAGTGGGAAGGTCCGACTGGTTTGACTTCCCGACCACGCCCGGGGCCTACCAGCACCCGGGAAGCAATCCGCTCCCCGGCGCCGGCGACGTCTTCGTGACTCGTCTGCGCGGCTCCGATGGAGTTCTCCTGTTCTCCTCCTTGATCGGGGGGTTCAGCGACGACCGCGCCCTGGCGGTCGCGATCGACGCGCAGGACCGGCCCGTCGTCTGCGGCCGGCCCGGCTCGAAGGACTTTCCTTCCACGCCCGGCGTCTTCGATCCGACGATGGATTCTGCCGGCTCCTTCATCCTTCGTCTCAGCGCCACGGGGGACGATCTCGAGTACTCGACATTCCTCGAGAGCACGGTCTTCCTGGAGGTGCTCAAGCTGGAAGCGATCACGGTCGACAAGCGCACTGGCTCGGCAATCGTTGCAGGGGAAGGGGCCGGCACTGGCCTGCCGACGACTAGTGGAGCCTTCATGCCTGTCTGCCCCAGCAGCAACGGCTTCGTCGCACGGATTGCACCCGACGCCAGCGCCATCGAGTGGGCGTCCTGCCTCGGCGGCAGCCTGGTGGACGTAGTTCATGCGGTCGCCGTGGACGGCGCCGGCCGCGTGGCGGTTACCGGCGAGACGAAGTCGGCCAACTTCCCGACCACGCCGGGAGCGTTCCAGACGCAGATCGGCCATCCCCAGGTGACGCGCACGGCCTTCGTGAGCGTGTTCGATCCCATGGGCAACAAGCTTGAGTGGTCGAGCTACCTGGGCGGCAAGCATCCGATCTCCTCGGACAAGGGCTACGGTGTGGCCTTCGATCCCCAGGGCGGATTGGTGGTTGGCGGCTGGAGCAGCTCGCCGAGCTTCCCGACCACGCCCGGTGCCTGGCAGCTGGCCGTCGCCGGACAGGGGGACCTCTTCTTCACGCGCTTCACGCCCGACGGCAGCGCGCTCGTCTCCTCGACCCTCTTCGGCGGCAGCGGTGTCGACAACCTGTTCAGCCTTGCACTCGACTCGTCCGGTGTGGCCATCGCCACCGGAATCGCGGATGCGGGGCTTCCTGCCATGTCCGGAGCCTTCCAAACCCAATGGGGCGGATCGTTCGATCCCTTCGTCGTGCGCATGAGCCCGCGTGGAACACGCCTCCTATACGCTTCGTACATCGGCGGCAATCGCGAGGACTGGGCGTTTGGGATCGCGGTCACGCCGACGGGACGGACGACGATCGCGGGACTCACCTTCGGTGGTGGCACCTATCCCACGACGCCCAACGCACTGAGCCCCACCTACAACGGCGGCCAGACGGACGCCATCGTCAGCACGCTCGATCCTTACCTGGAGGGTGTGCGTCCGATCGGCGACTCCTCCCCCTCGTGCACGGGCCCGATCCGGCTCAATGCCTGGCAAATGCCGGTCGCCGGAGATCCCGGGTTCGGCATCTACGTGAGCGGCGCGCCTCCCTCCGCGCGCGGCTGGCTCATGATCGGCAGCCCCGCCCAAGCGCCGGTCCTGGTCAACGGTGTGAAGGTCTGGATCGCGCTCGCGCAGCCGACGCAGCGCGTGCCGCTCGTCAGCGACGCTGACGGCTACGTCGAGATTCCGCTGCCCTTGACCGCGATGACCCAAGGCCAGTCGAGCTCGATGCAAGCCTTCTTTGCCGGCACGCCCACCTGCGGCGGCGTGGGGACCTTCAGCGCGAGCAACGGCATCACGATCACGGTCCAGTGATCGGGTCCGGTGAGCCGGGGACGATCCTGAGCGCGGCGGAGTGTGCCGCGGGCTAGCCATCGGCTGCGCCGCCGAGCGGCCCGCGGCTGCCGGCGTATTGGCCGAGCACCTGCGCGCCGCGCAGCCAGGGCGAGCGCAGCGCGTGGCGCCAAGCTCCGCGCGGCCGCGTGCGCGCGAGGTAGGCGAGGTCCTCGCGCACTTCGTGGGCCAAGCCGCGAGCGACGGAGAGGACACCCGGGCGCACGCGCCAGCCGTGGACCTCGCGCAGGAAGGCGGCGTCGGCTCGGTAGCGCTCGAAGGCGCCGCGCGGGCCGTAGCGGTGGGCGTGGTAGAATACGCTCTCGGGCGTGAAGCGGATGCGCCAGCCCGCCGCGAGCGCGCGCGCCGCCCAGGCGCTGTCCTCGCCGAAGCGGACGTCGGGGAAGGGGATCTTGCGGAAGACGCTGGCGCGGATGGCGCCGGCGACGTCGTTGAAGCGCGCGAGCTCCGCGCGCTCGCGCGGGGTCGAGCGCCCGGATGCCGCGGCCCCTCCCACCGCTCCATCGAGCGCCTGCAAGCGCGGCTCCGCCGAGGCCTCGGGCAGGTCCAGCACCGTGCGCGCGGTCAGCGGATCGTCCTCCGGCCGCGGCAGGAGCCGCGCGTAGGCTCCGGCGACCCGCGGGTCCTCGAAGGCGTCCGCCAGCCGCGCCAGCGCGAAGCGGTCTGCCGGTTCCGCGTCCTGGGAGAGGAAGACCAGGATCTCGCCGAGCGCCTCGCGCGCCGCCAGGTTGCGCGTCGCGCCGTGGCGGAACTCGCGCTGGGGGATCACGCTCACGTGCGCGCCCGCGCGCTCGAGGAGCTCGCGGCTGGCGTCGCTCGAGCTGGAGTCGACCGCCCGGATCTCGATCCCGCCCTCGACCTCCTGGGCGGCCAGCGCGGGCAAGAGCCTCCGCAAATGACGCTCGCCGTTCCAGACGGGCAGCACGACGGTGATGCGCGGAGAGGTCGCGGCGCGCGTCAGGGGCGGATCTCCTCCCGCGCGAGGGACCTCCGCACCAGCAGCACGATCATGGCGAAGAGCGCGGCCAGCGAGACCCAGGCGATCGGAACGCCGCCGGCTTGGTCCCCCCATGCCTCCAGGATCGGAATGGGCGCGTCCCCGATCAGGAGGAACGCCACGATGATCCCCATGATCGCCTCGCCGGCGACCAGCCCCGAGCTGAAGAGCAGCCCGCGGTGGACGACCCCCTGGCGCACGGCCTCGGGATCCCCGCGCCGGCGCGACGCGCGCTCGACGTACCAGTAGGCGATGCCGCCGAAGAGGATCGGCACGGTCACCGTCCAGGGCAGGTACATCCCGACCGCGAGCGGCATCGCGTAGAGGCGGAACTTCGCCTTGCGCGGCGCGAGGAAGATCGCGTCGATCAGGAGCACGGCCACGCCGACCGCGGCGCCCGCCGCGACGATGTCCCAGGGGATCGCGCCGGTCTCGCCCGCCTTGGGGAACAGGCCGCCCACCAGCTTCTCGAACATCGCCGCCTGGGGCGCCGGCAGCGCGTCGACCCCTTCCCGCGCCGGCTCGCCGATGCCGTAGGCGCGGTGCAGGAGCGTCATCACCGGCGCGATGATGAACGCGGCCGTCGCCGTCCCGATCAGCTCGCCGGTCTGCAGACGCCGCGGCGTCGCGCCGACGATCTGGCCGATCTTGAGGTCCTGGCAGATGTCGCCCGAGGTGCAGGCCGCGCAGCAGACGACGCCGGCGACGCCCAGCGTCGCGATGAAGCCGGCGGTGCCGCTGTAGCCGAGCACCAAGAGCAGCCCGGCCGTCACCAGCACGGCGCTGATCGTCATCCCCGAGACCGGGCTGTTCGAGGAGCCGACCAGGCCGACGATGTAGCTCGCGACGGCTACGAAGAAGAAGGCGAGGACGAACATCACCGCGGTGCTGATCGCGGTCACCACGGCGCTGCCGGTCATCAACGAGTAGGCGAATGCCGTCAGGACCACGCACAGCGCGAGCAGCGAGAAGAGCGAGCGGCCGGTGATGCTCTGCTCGGTCCGGGGCAGGGATGCCGAGTCGTCCTGGCCGCGGATCCCGCGCACCGCGGTGCGCACGCCGGCGGCCATGCTCCCGCCGACCTTGATGATCGAGGCGACGCCCGCCACGATCATGGCGCCGATCCCGAAGTAGCGGATCTTCGAGTCCCAGATCCCCCACAACGCATCGGTAACGCTGCCCGCGCCGAGGTCGGCCTCCCACGCGAAATACGGAATCGCGCCCAGGACCGAGATCGCGCCGCCCAGGAAGACGAGCAGCGCGATCTCCCAGCCGACGATGAAGCCGACCGCCATGAGCATCGGCGAGATGTCCGTGCCCGCGTAGACGGCGGTCTTGCCGACCCGCGTGGCCCCTTCCACGGAGCCCTTGAAGATCCCCAGGACGTCGATGCAGGCCTTGAACGCCGCGCCCAGCCCGAGCGCGGTGAAGATCCCCATCATCTGGGCGCCGCCGCGGTCGCCGGCCTTCAGGACCTCGGCGCAGGCGACGCCCTCGGGGTAGCGCAGCTCCTTCTGCTCCACGATCATCGCGCGGCGCAGGGGGATCATCATCACCACGCCCATCAGCCCGCCCGCCAGGCCGATCAGCGTCGTCTCCCAGTAGTGGAACTCGGTCCAGACGCCCGCGAGCACGAGGGCGGGGATCGTGAAGATGATCCCGGCGGCCAGGCTCTCGCCGGAGCTGGCGATCGTGTGGACGATGTTGTTCTCGAGGATGTTGCCGCGCCGCAGGAGCCCGCGTAGGACCCCCATCGAGATGACCGAGGCCGGGATCGCCGCGCTCACCGTCATGCCGGCCTTCAGGCCGACGTAGACGTTGGCGGCGCACATCACCACGCTCAGCACGATGCCGAGGGCGACGGCCTGGAGCGTCAACTCGGGCAGCGACTTCCAGGCCGGGACGTAGGGCTCGACCTCGAGCGGTGCCTTCGCGGGCTCGACCTCGCCTCCTGTCAGGGTATCCGTGGGCGCGCTCCCTTTTGCGGCGGCATCCTAGCGGGAACTGCGGCGCACGCCAGCCGCGCGACCCCACGCCATCGGCTCCACCGCCCTCCACCCGGACTCCCCGTCCGAGGCAAGCGTCTTGCTCGACGTCCTTGTCGTCCCTGGCGAAGGCCCGCTACAGTCGCCCACATGATCCGCTTCGTCCGCGTCTACGACCACGTGACCGAGGCGGAGCGCCGGCGCGTGCGCGAGGTCGGGGAGATCTTCCGCAGCGTCTTCACCGCCGCGCCGGGCGGCGCCGAGCGGATCCAGCGCGCGCTGGAGGAGAAGAGCAAGCTCGGCTACGAGGTGCTCCTGATCACCGCCGAGGACGAGCGCGGGCGCGTGCTCGGCTTCGCGAGCGTGCACTACTACCCCTGGCTGCGCTACGGCTACCTCGACTACGTCGCCTCCGCCCTCGACGCGCGCCACCGCGGGCTCGGCAGCGCGCTGTACGAGGCGGTCCGCGAGTACTTGCAGAAGAAGGGCGCGCGCGGGCTCTTCATGGACGTGCCCCAGGACGATCCGGCGGTCGTCCCCGATCCGCAGCGACTGGAGCTCAGCCGCAAGCGCCTGCGCTTCTACGAAGGCTACGGCGCGCTGCCGATCGTCGGCACGCGCTACGAGCACGTGTCCGCCGATCCCGACGCGCGCGAGCTGCCCTTCCTGGTGTTCGATCCCCTCGGCCGCACCACGCCGCTCGCGCGCGCCGACGCGCGCAAGGCGGTGCGCGCGATCCTGACCAAGAAGTACGGCTGGGACGAGGAGGGGGCGCTCTTGCGCGAGGTGGTCGAATCAGTCCGCGACGACCCGGTGCGCTTCCGGGAGCCGCGCTACGCCCCCCCGGAGCCGCCCAGGAAGGCGGAACACGGCCGCATCGCGCCGCTCAAGCTCCTGGTGGTGCCTCAGCACGAGATCCACCACGTCCGCGAGCGCGGCTACGTCCAGCGTCCCGTGCGCGTCGGCGCGATCCTGCGCGGGCTCGAGGGACTGGACGTCGAGCGGGTGGCGATCCGCCGCCACGGCGAGGCCCCGATCCGGGCCGTGCACGACGCCGACTACGTCAGCTACCTGGCCAACCTGTGCGCCTCGCTCGAGGAGCGCGACACGGTCTACCCGTACGTGTTCCCGATCCGCCGGCCCGAGCGCAAGCCGCGCGAGCGGGCGACGCGCGCGGGCTACTACTGCTTCGACACGTTCACGCCGCTCTCGCGCGAGGCCTGGCGCGCGGCGCGCGACGCGGTCGACTGCGCGCTCAGCGGCGCCGAGCTCCTGCTCTCCGGCGAGCGGCTGGTCTACGCCCTGTGCCGGCCACCCGGCCACCACGCCGAGCGACGCGTCTTCGGCGGCTTCTGCTACTTCAACAATGCGGCGATCGCCGCGCACCAGCTCTCCGCACAGGGCCGCGTGGCGCTCTTGGACATCGACTTCCACCACGGCAACGGCTCGCAGGACATCTTCTACCGGCGCAACGACGTGCTCTTCGTCTCGATCCACGGCCACCCGAACTTCTCGTATCCCTACTTCTCCGGCTTCGCCGACGAGCGCGGCGAGGGCGAGGGGCTGGGCTTCAACCGCAACTTCCCGCTGCCCGAGCTCACCGACGACGCGCGCTACCTCGAGGCCCTGCGCTCGGCGCTGCGCGAGGTGCGCCGCTTCCGGCCGGTGTACGTCGTGATCTCGTTCGGCCTGGACATCATGCAGGGCGACCCGACCGGCGGCTTCCTGGTGACACGCGCGGCGATGGCGAAGGTCGGCGAGGAGATCGGCCGGCTCGACTTGCCGCTACTCGTCGTGCAGGAGGGCGGCTACTCCCTGAAGAACCTCTCGCGCGGATCGCGGGCCTTCTTCACCGGCCTGACGCGGACCGCGGTCTTCTCCGCCGCTTGAGCGCGCGCGGCGCTCGCCCGCACCGCGCCTCGGCGCGGTGCGGGGCGAGGTCGAGCGCCATCGGGCTCTCGGGCCCGAGCGGATGGATTGGGCCTAGGCGCCGATCGTGAACTCGACCGCGTCGGTCAGGTTCGTGTTGTCGGGCGGCGCGAACCCCGGATCGCGGCTCCAGTACTGGGCGTTGACCTGCTGGCCGGCGATCAGCGCCGGGTCGGCCCCGCCGGCGATGTAGGCGTTGAAGTCCAACGAGAACGCCCCGCCGCAAGGCGGCGCGCCGCCGGAATTCTGGGTGGCGGTGCGCACGAGCGGCGGCTGGGCGCACAGGATACCGCCCTGGAACGGCGCGCTGTCCGGCCCGTACTTGCCGTAGAAGAGCAGCCCGAACTTGTTGTCGAGCACGTTCGACGCCGAGATCGTGAAACCGCTCCCGGCACTGGCGCTCGGCGTGCCGCTGAAGGCGATCGCGGGCGTGCACCCGGCCGAGTTCACCTTCGCGGTGCAGTACACCGTCGGCCCGCCGCCGCCGAGCACGTAGGTCAAGGAGCCCACCAGCTCGCGCGAGGAGAAGAACGATCCGCCGGTCGTGAACGGCTGACTGCGGGAGTCGCCGGTCGTCAGGCTCAGGTTGGCGTCGGCGTAGACGCCGTACGGCGGCGTGCCCGTGCCGAAGTAGCGCGGGCCGACGGTCGTGAACCTGACCGCCACGCCGACGGTCTGCCCCGCGGGCACGACGATGTCGGGGATGTCGATCGGCAAGGACACGCCGCTCGAGGTCCCGCCCTGCGTGGCCGGCGCGGTGCCGAGCGAGGTCCAGCCGACGAGTGAGCTGCCCGGGCCGGAGCCGACCGGGCCGCCAAGGCAAGAGCCGACGAAGGTGAGCACCTCGACCGTGAAGGCCGCGCCGGCCACGCCGCTGTTCGCGCTGGTCATCTCGGTGACCGTCAGGTCGTTGGTCGCGGTCAGGTCGAAGAAGATCGCCCAGTTGGCCGAGCCGCCGTTGTTGGCCGGACCGGGGTTGGCGTTGAGGGTGATCTGCGCGAAGGCGCTGCCGGAGGCTGCGACGAGCATGCCGGCGACGAACAGCGCGGAGAGGGGGGACGTTTGCATGGAAAGAAGCCTCATGGGCGGTGTTGACTGATCCGGGCGCGCCCTCCACTGGGGATCCGAACCTGGCTCTCCTGAGCGCGTCCGCATCGAGACTAACCCTGGCTACGGGATGTGCCAATGGGGCGGCAGCCCGTACTCCGCGAATCTCCACCCTGAGCGTGTCGAGGCGCCCCGCCGTGCGCGCGGCGGGCGGGGCCGCGCTCGGACCCGCGTCCTTCACCGGCTTGGCGAGGACCGCGATCTTCTCGGCCTCTCGAGCGCGCGCGGCGCACGCTCCCGCCAAGCCTCCGCGCCGCGGTCGAGCCGGTCGGCGAAGGCGACCTCGCCGGCCAGCGTCTGCGAGGCGCGCTTGGGCGACTCCTTGGGGTTGAGGCAGAAGAGGTCCCAGGCTTCGCCGCGCAGCTTCCACTGGCGCACGAACCAGCGCCCCTTCGCGCCGGCGCGCTCGAGCGGGAAGGTGACGCAGCGCCAGGGCTTGTAGCGCCAGCGGTCGCCCTCGCGCGCGCCGGCCTTGTGCAGCACGCAGCCTTCGTTGAAGAAGACGCACCAGCCCTTCACGACCGCGAGCGTGCGCCGGCCGGCCTTCACGCGCCGGGTGAGGAAGCCGCGCCGCTCCACGACCTGCCGCGCCTCGGGCCGCAGCTCGGGCAGGAACTTCGCGAGGTTGGCCTGGATGCGCGCGCCCTCGCCCGGATCGACGCCGGGGCGGCCGTTCTGGCAGCAGATGCCGCCGCAGGTGGGGAACACGCACTCGAAGCGCGCCTCGGCCAGGTTCTCGACGACGGTGGCCGCCGGAGGCTCGCTCACGCCGGACCCCCGCGGTCCAGACGCTTGGCGAAGATCACGCGGTCGTCGCCGTCGCAGTAGAAGTCGCGCACGCGGGCGACCTCGAAGTAGCCCGCTCGCGCATAAAAGGCTCGCTGCCGAGCGTACGAGGGCTTCGAGGCCGTCTCGATCAGGAGCAGCCGGCCTCGCTCGGCCCGCAGCGTCTCCTCGACGCCGGCGAGCAGCGCCTGCCCCACCCCGGTCCCTTGCGCCCGCGGGTGCACCGCGATCCAGTAGAGGTCGAACGTCCGATCGGTCATCGGCGTCGCGCCGAAGCAGGCGTAGCCGGCGACGCCGAGCTCGTCCTCGGCGACGGTGAAGCGATACCCGCCGCCGCCCGGCGTCAGGCCGAGGTCGATCAGCTCGAGCGCCACCGCGATCTCGTCGGCGGTGAAAGCCTCGGTCGCCGCGAGCAGCGACTCGAGCGGAGCGCGGTCAGCGGCGCCGAGCGGCCGCAAGCGTGCGCTCGAGCGCGGCTTCGGCGATGTGGAGGATGAGCTGGGCATGGCTCCAGCCCCTGCGCTCGGCGGCGAGTGCGAAGCCCGCGTCGGGCGAGAGGTCGGGGTTGGGGTTGACGTCGATCACGAAGGGCTCGCCGGAGGCGCTGAGGCGCAAGTCGACGCGAGCGTAGTCGGCGAGCCCCAGCGCCGTCCAGGCGGCGAGCGCCGTTTCGCGCACCCGGGACTCCTCGGCGGGCTCCAGCCGTGCCGCGACCGACAGCGTGGCCCGCCAGTCGGCGCTGTCCTCGACCCACTTCCCGGCATAGGTGACGATCCGCGGCGCGCCCGCCGGAAAACCGGAGAAGTCGATCTCGCCCAGGGGCAGCACCTCGACCTCGCCTCCGCGCGCCACGAGCGCCGCGTTCACCTCGCGCCCGTCGACGTATTCCTCCACCAGCGCCGGCTGGCGGTAGCGTTCGATCACCCTCCGCGCGCGCTCCCGCGCCTCCCGCTCCCCGGCGACGACGCTCGCCAGCTCGATCCCGTGGCTCGCATCCTCTCGCGAGGGCTTGACGATCACGGGGAAACGCAACCCGGCCAGCGACTCCGTGCCGTCCTCCAGCACGACCCCGCCGGGCACGCGCACCCCGCGCGCCGCGAGCACCGCCCGCGCCACCGGCTTCTCCAGGCACAAGGTCAACGCCCGCGGCCCGGCGCCCGTGTAGGGAATCCCCCACAGCTCGAGCATCGCCGCGAACGCCGCATCCCCCCGCGAGTCGCCCGCGAGCTCCTCCACCATGTTGAAGACGAGGTCCGCCTCGAGCCCCGACAAGACCGCCGCCAGCTCGCGCGCCTCGCCGGGCACCTCCACGGTCCACGCCTCCCACCCCGCCGCCTGCAGCGCCTCCGCCGCCGCCCGCGCCGCCCCTTCGACCGCCTCGACCGCGAGGCGATCCGCCTCGCCGCCACGCGAGGCGGCGGTCAGGTCGTTGTGGAGTACGGCTGCGCGCGGCATGGCGGATGGAGGATACCTGCCGGGCCCAGAACGGTCCTCGTGCCGCCGTGAGAGCTCCTAGCGTGCGTTGGCGGCGCCGTGTCCCAGGCACTTTGATTGGGGGAACAATTCGCGTGAAGCGCGTCCCATGGCAGCGTTTGGCTCGGGCAAGCATTCGCCCGTCGTTTTCGCGAAGTCCTTCCCCGACCAAACGCGGATGCGACCCTCGAGCTGACGCCGGCGATCCTCCCGCCCCGAGGGTCCGAAACGGATCCGGTGGGTAAGACGTGCCGGCCGACGCTGGGCATGGGAGAACGCTTCCCGTTAGCGGTCGTGTTCCATCCCGTAGCGCTCGCGCGCCGACTCGACGATCGACGTGATCAAGCGCGCGTACGGCATCCCGGCCAGGTCGGCGAGGATCGGCAGGTCGCCCCAGCCGGGCTTCAGGCCCGGCAGGGGGTTGGCCTCGAGGAAGCGCGGCGCGCCGTCGGCGGCCAGGCGCAGGTCGACCCGGGCCACGTCGCGGCAGCCCAGCGCGCGGTAGGCGGCGAGGGCGACGCGCTCGACCTCGCGCACCAGCGCTTCCGGCCGGTGCGGCGGCACGCTGTACTCGAGCTCCTCCTGCCAGCGCTCGTTGCGCTTGACCTCGAGCGAGTAGACGAACTCCGACTCCGGCACGAGGCGCGGGCGCACCTCCATCACGCCGATCGCGCGCGCGCCGGCGCCGGTGCCGAGGATGCCGACCGTGAACTCCGCGCCGGGGCAGAACTCCTCGACCAGCACCGGCTCCCGGTAGGCCTCCAGGAGCT
>DATKBQ010000582.1:0-8267 GCA_035546375.1 Planctomycetota bacterium
TCGCGGCCGATGGGACCTGCCGCGCGGCCGATCTGAGCGAGCCGCGCGCGGCGGGCGGGCTCTACGACGCCTGGACCGCGCGCGTGCGCGCGCTGGAGTCGCGCGCCGGGGCGCTTTTCAGCGTGCACGGGCAGCTCTGCGCATGGCGAAGCTCGTTGGGCATCGCGCCGAGCGAGGGGATTGCCGCCGACGACCTCGACCTGATGCTGCAAGCGCGCTGCGCCGGGATGCGCGTCGCTCGGATCGAGCGCGCGCGGTTCCTCGAGGTCAAGACGTCGCCGGGGGCACGCCGCGACGAGCAGGCGCTGCGCCGGGCGCGCGCTTACGTTCAGTTCCTCGGCCATCCGCGCATGGGCGAGCTGGCCGAATGCGGCGGCGCGCTGCGACGGATTCAAGCCTGGGCCTACCGGCGCTTGCCGACCGCAGCGCCCTGGCTCGTGCCGAGCGCGGCCGGAGCCGCGGTGCTCGCCAGCTACGCGCTGGGCGGGGCGATGCTCGCAGCGCCGGCGGCGCTTGCGCTCGTGGCGATGGCGGTGAGCCCGCCCGGCCGGCGCTTCGCGCGGCTGTGCTCGACGATCGCCGGCGCGAACCATCGCCGGCGCGAGCCGCTCGGCGAGCGCTGGGAGACGGTCCGGCGTTGAGCGCGCGCGGCTGGCTGGAGGGCTGGCGCTTCCTCGCCCTGGCGGCCGCGATCGCGGTGCTGGCCTTGGGCCTGAGACTCGCGGCGGTCGCGCAGTACGAGGTGCAGCATCCGCTGGCGCAGCGCCCGGTGATCGACGAGGCGAGCTACGAGCGCTGGGCGCTCGAGATCGCCGCCGGCGACTGGGTCGGGCGCGGGATCTTCTTCCAGGAGCCGCTCTACCCGTACGCGCTCGGAATCGTCTACGCCCTCGCCGGCAACGAGCTCGGGGAGCAGCGCACCGCCGCGAGGCGCGTCCAAGCGGTCCTGGGCGCGTTCGCGACGCTGCTCGTGATCGCGCTGAGCGCCAAGCTCTTCGGTCCGGCACCGGCGCTCGTCGCTGGCCTCGCCTTCGCGACGTACCGCCCCGCCATTTGGTTTTCGGCGCTCCTGCTCAAGCCGAACCTGTTCCTGCCGATCCTCGCGCTGCTCGCGCTGGCGCTGGTCTGGACGCGGCGGCTCGAGCGCGAGCGCGGACCGACCGCGCGCGCCACGCTCGCCACTTGGGGCGCCGTCGGGCTACTCGCGGGCCTCGGCGCGCTCCTGCGCGGCAACATGCTCGTGCTGGCACCGGCGATCGTGCTCTGGCCGCTGGCTCGTGCCCTGCTCGAGCGCCGCCCGCTGCGCGAGCGGATCCCCGCCGCGACCGCTGCGCTGGTCGGCATCGCGATCGTGCTCGCGCCGGTCGCGCTGCGCAACCATGCCGTCGGCGGTCGCCTGGTCCTGACCACCAGCGGCGCCGGGACGAACTTCTACGGAGGCAACAACCTCGCCAATCCCTTCGGGATCGCCACCGAGTTCCCGTGGGTGCGCGGGATCCCCGAGCACGAGGCCGACGACTGGCGCCACGAGGCCGAGCGCCGGCTCGAGCGCGGCTTGGATCCGACCGAGGTGAGCGGCTACTGGCGCAACGAGGCGCTGCGCTCGATGTCGGAGCACCCGCTGGAGCACCTCGGCATCCTGTGGCGCAAGCTGCGGCTGACGCTCGGCGCCTACGAGGTGCCCGACAACCACTTCCTGGAGTGGGACGCGCGCTACGTGCCGCTCTTGGCGCTGCCGATCCCGGGGTTCGCGCTGTGGGGGACGCTCGGGATCGCCGGGCTCCTGTATTTCGTTTGGACCACGTCGCGCGGCCGTTCTCCAGCGCGAGAAGGATCTGCGGCGCTCGAGCTGGCGGCTCTCTTCGGACTCTACCTCGCGACCATCGTCTTGACCGTGACGAGCGAGCGCGTGCGGCTGGCGCTGGTTCCGCTGCTCCTGCCGTTCGCCGGCTGGTTCGTGGTCGCGGTTCCCGCAGCGCTGCGCACGCGTTCGCCGGCCTTCTTCGCCAGCATCGCCGCCGCCGCGGCCTTGGTCTTCGTTCCAGTCCTGCCCGAGAAGAAGCGCGCCGAGGACTTCGACGAGCGCGACTTCAACCTGGCCGTGGGCTTGGTGCGCGGCGGCGATCTCGCGCGCGCCGCTCCGCTCGTCGCCGGCCTCGCCGAGAAGCACCCGACCAGCCCGCGCGTGCTCGTCCTGTCCGCCGAATTCGACTACCGGCACGCCCGCGCGCTCGTGGAGGATCCGGGGAGCGACGCCGAGGCCCGCCGGCGGGCCTCGGAGCTGGTCCAGGGCGCGATGGCGCGCCTCGAGCGGGCGGCGTCGCACGGCAGCGCCCCGGAGCGCTTCCGCGCCCGCGCATTGGCCGGCGCGAGTTGGCAATACCTCGGCCGCTGGAACGGCGCCGAGCAGGCCTACCGCGACGCCCTCGAGTTCGACCCCGAGGACCGCGACATGCGCCGGCGCCTCGCGGTCGTGCTCGCCGAAGAGGCGATGGCGGGACCGGGTGGCGAGCCGCGCGCGCTCGGCCTGCGCGAAGCCGAGGCCATCCTGGTGGACCTGCTGCGGGAGGGCGACGACCCCGAGATCGCCCAGCTCGTGGAGCAGATCCGGAAACAGCGTTGACTTGCTTGGCGTGGCCGCGACTGGAAAGCTCCAATTGGGCCGCGATGCGAGAGGACCTGCCATGACCCCAGTCACGGAACGAGAGCATCGGCGTCGCCAAGGGGTGCGGGGGGTGACCGTAGCCGTGGCTTTCGTGGCCGTCCTCTTCATGGGCATCTTGGTGCAGTGGGGCGCGAGCAAGGTGTGGTGTGTGGCGAGCTTGACTCTCCAGCGTTGGAGGTATCACGAACGGTTCGAGGAGCAGTACGCCGACCTCATTGCGTGCTTGGAATCGAATGGCGCCCAAGCAACGCCATTCGACTATGAAGCCGTGTGTGAACCCTGTCGAGACCTCTTGGGGACGATGGGTACAAGGTCCCCCTTGGTCACTACCGTGTGGTTTGAGCTGACCAAGCGACGCCAAGTTGGACGTTCCCTGCTGCCGCTTACCCAGGCTGGCGGCACTCCTTCATGCGACGGCATTCCGGAGCCGGGCGGGGTGCTCGTCAGGACCTGGGATTACTTCGACGAGCAAGCTCTGGAGTACATGAAGCGCTTCAAGGCCCAACCGGACCGGATCCAGGGCTACTCGATCCTCATACGGCTATCGGATCTGAAGTGACGGCGCCTGCCCCAGCGGAGTCGACCGCTGCGAAAGCGGGGCGCGCGTCCGCGCCACACTACACGCCCGCGCGGGATCCACTCACGCGGAGCGCAGGCCGTTCCCGTTCGCGTCGACGAACTGCAGCGCGTGCAACCGCGCGTAGATCCCGCCCTGGGCGAGCAGCTCCTCGTGCGTCCCGCGCTCGCGCAAGCGGCCGCGGTGCATGACCAGGATCTGGTCGGCGCGGCGGATGGTCGAGAGGCGGTGGGCGATGACCAGCGCGCTGCGGCCGGCGAGCAGGCTCGCCTGCGCGGCCTCGATCTGCGCCTCGGTGGCGGAATCGACGCTGGCGGTCGCCTCGTCGAGGATCACGATCCGCGGGCGGCCGGCGAGGGCGCGGGCGATGGCCAGGAGCTGGCGCTCGCCGGTCGAGAGCGTCGCGCCGCGCTCGGCGACCGGGGCCTGCAGGCCGCCGGGCAGGCGCTCGATGACCGAAACGGCGCGGCTCGCCTCGAGCGCCAGCTCGAGCGACTCCTCGCTCACCTCCTCGCGCTCCATGACCAGGTTCTCCTGCACCGTGCCGGCGAAGAGGAAGTCCTCTTGCAAGACCAGGCCGAGCGAGCGGCGCAGCTCGGTCATGTCGTAGTCGCCGAGGTCGACGCCGTCGAGCGTGATCCGGCCCGAGGTCGGCTCGTAGAAGCGCAAGAGCAGGTTGACGAGCGTCGACTTGCCCGCCCCGGTCTCGCCGACTACGGCCACGGTCGAGCCGGGCGGGATCTCGAAGCTGACGCCGGACACCACCTCGACGCCCGGCAGGTAGCCGAAGGACACGTTCTCGAAGCGCACGTGCCCGCGCAGCTCGCGCGGCCGCACGCGCTCGCCCGGCGGTCGCTGGCGCACCGCCGGCTCGGTGTCGAGCACCTGGAAGACGCGCTCGGCCGAGGCGAAGGCCGACTGCAGCACGTTGTAGCGCTCGCCCAGCTCGCGGACGGGGTTGAGCAGCATCGCCAGCAGCCCCCAGAACTGGAGGAACACGCCGATCGTCATGTGGCCTCCGGCCATGTCGATGCCGCCGACCCACACCGTCGTGCCCTGGATCCCGTTCACCACGAGGTCCAGGCAGGGGAAGAACAGCGCGAACAGGAGGATCGTGCGCACGTTCGCCGCGAGGTAGCTGTCCAAGAGGCCCGTGAAGCGGCGCGAGACGCGCTCCTCGCGCCGGAAGACCTGCACCACGCGGATTCCCGACAGCACCTCCTGGAGGTAGCCGTTCAGCCGCGCCAAGCGCGCGCGCACCGTGCGGTGCGCGTCGCGCGCTCCGCCGCGGAAGACCAGGCTGATGCCGATCAGGAGCGGCATCAGGAGCAGCACCACCAGCGCCAGCTTCCAGGAGAGGAAGAAGAGGTAGGCGAGCAGCGCGACGATGCGCAGGAGGTCGAAGGCCAGCTCGACCAGCCCCGAGGTGAACATCTCGTTCAGGTTCTCGATGTCGGTGGTGACGCGGGTCACGAGCGACCCCGTCGGGCGCCGGTCGAAGTAGGCGAGGTCCAGCCGCTGCAGGTGGCGGAAGAGCTTCGAGCGCAGGTCGGCGATCACCACCTGCCCGGTGCGGCTCAAGTGGGCGACCTCGAGGTAGTGGAAGCCCACCGTCGCCGCGGCGATCCCGAGGAAGGCGAGCGCCCACAGCGCAAGGTCGCGGGTGTACGGTGCTGGGTCGAAGGCCTCCGGCGCCGCCTGGTGCGCGACGACGGCGGCGCTCACCGGGCCGTCGATCGCGCCGCGCAGCACGCGCCAAGCGCCGATCTCGAGCACGAACAGCACCGCGAGCACGGCGAAGGTCCCCGCGAAGAGCCGCGCGTGCGGTCGCGCCTCGCGCAGGAGCCGGCGCACGAGCGCCGCGTCCCAGGCGCGCGAGACGACGAACTCCTCGCCGATGTCCTCGGGTCGCTCGCCCGCGTCGCGACCGTCGCGGCGCGCCTTGCGCTGGGCGCGCTTCACAGCTCCGCCAGCTCCTCCTGGGCCTGCTGGCGCGCCCAGGTGCGCGAGTACCAGCCCGGCTGCACGACCAGCTCGGCGTGCGTGCCGCGCGCCGTGACCCGGCCCCCTTCGAGCACCAGGATCTGGTCGGCGTGGCGCACCGTCGAGAGCCGGTGCGCGGCCACCACCACCGTGCGCCCTTCGCCCGCGCGGCGCAGGTTCGAGAGCAGCTCGACTTCGGTCTCGGTGTCGACCGCGCTCAAGGCGTCGTCGAGCACGAGCACGCGCGGCTGGCGCGCCAAGGCGCGCGCGATGCAAGTGCGCTGGCGCTGGCCGCCGGACAGCGTGACCCCGCGCTCGCCGATCCGCTGGTCGAGCCCGTCGGGGAAGCGCGCGACCTCCTCGGCCATGCAGGCCAGGCGCGACAGCTCCCAGAGCTCCTCGTCGCCCAGCTCGCGCTCCGCCCCGAAGCTCACGTTCTCGCGGTAGGTGGCGGAGAAGAGGAAGCTGTCCTGGGAGACGTAGCCCAGGGCGCCGCGCAGGCTCGACAGGGAGAGGCGCGTGATCGGAACACCGTCCAGAGCGATCTCGCCCTCGGGCTCGAACAGCCGGGCGAGCAGGTTCAGGAGCGTCGACTTGCCCGAGCCGGTCGGGCCGACGATCCCCAGCACGCTTCCCGCCGGCACGGAGACGCTCACGCCCGTGAGCGCCGGGCGCGGCGCGCCCTCGTAGGTGTAGCCGACGCCTTCCAGCGCGAGCTCGCCGCGCACGCGATCGAGCTCCACCGGCTGCGGCGGGTCGGCGATGTCGGGCTGGGTGGTGAGCAGCTCCTCGATCCGGCCGGCGGAGACCACCGCCCGCGGGAAGACGCCCGCCATCCAGCCGACGGCGATGATCGGCCAGAAGACCTTGAAGGTCAGGTCGATGAACTTGAAGAGATCGCCGGCCCCCAGCGAGCGGTCGATCATCGCCAGGCCGCCGACCAACAGGATCGGCAGGAAGGTCATGTCCTTCGCGCCCCAGGTGATCGCGTGGGTCACGCCGCGCGCCTTCGCGAGCGCGATCTGGTGGCGCATGTTGGCGCGCGAGGCGGCGTCGAAGCGCGCGATCTGCTGCTCCTCGCGGCCGTAGCCCTTGACCACCCGGATGCCGGCGAAGTTCTCTTGCGCCCGCTGCCCGATGTCGGCCAGCGACTCCTGCACGAGGGCGGAGTGGCGGTGCAGCCGCGGCGTCAGGAGCCGCATGCCGATCCCCATCAGCGCCAAGGGGAGCAGCATCCAGGCCGCGAGGGCCGCATCGAGCACGAAGAGATACCCCAGGCTGACCGGCACCATGACCAGCGCGCCGAGCGTGTACATCAGCCCCGGCCCGAGGAACATGCGCACGTTCTCGACGTCGGAGGTGAGCCGGCTCACCAGGTCGCCCGAGCGCTGCTTGGCGTGGAACGAGAAGGGGAGCGAGACGAGCTTGTCGAAGAGGTCCTGCTTGAGACCGTTCTCGACGTAGCGCGACACGCACACGATCCACCAGCGCTGGAGGAAGCGGAACACGCCGCGCGCCACCGCGATCGCCATCAGGAGCCAGAACAGGCCCTGGAGGAAGTCCGTGTCCGTGACCCCCGGCTGCCGGAGGCGGTCGATGGCGTCCCCGATCAGCTTGGTGATCGCGATGTCGCCCAGCGCCGCGAGCGGGATGCACGCCAGGCCCGCCGCGAGCTTCCCCCGATGGCGCAGGAAGCGGCGGAACGCGCGGCCGAGCTTCGCCAGCGCGGCGCGGTCCATGCGCGGACCCTCCTGCGGCTCGGCCCGCTCGCCATCCGCGGGCGCCCCGGACGCGCTCTTCGCGACCACGGGACTAGCCGCCTGCCGGCCGTTCGGGCGAGCTCAGCTCCAGCGCGAGCGCGCGCACCGCGCCGACGAGGTCCGTCAGCTCCGCCTCGAGCGCCTCTTCGCCCGAGCGGGCCGCTGCGCGCAGGGTGGGGAAGGTCTCGGCGCTGTAGCCGGTCTCGAGCCCCGGGGCCCACAAGCGGTTCTTGAACCACTCGCGTCCGGGCAGCCCATGCTCCAGCTCGAGCCGCGCGTAGAAGCGCCAGGGCTCGCTCCATTCCCGTGCAGCTTCCGCGAGCTCCTCGAAGGCGAGCGCCAGCCGCGCGCCGCGCGCTTGGCCCAGCCAGGGCTCGGCACCGGCCGCGCGCGAGACATTCGCCATCTCCAGCGCCGCCTCGCGCGCGTCGAAGCGATGGTCGCCGGCGAGCTCGGCGAGCAGCGTCGCGAGGAACTCGCCCGCCAGCTCGTGGCCGGCGAACCCTGGGTCGAGGTAGCGCTCGACCATCGCGAAGTCGTCGAAGCGCGTGTGGTACTGCCCGCCCGAGTTGCCGTGGAAGCCGATGTCGAGGACCGGCAGCGAGAGGTGGTGCAGGAAGACCGCGAAGTCGGAGCCCGAGGCGGGCAGCGAGAGCTTGGGCGAGCCGCCTTCGGCCGCGCTCCACTGTTCCCACAGGGTCCTGGACTCGCCCGGCGCCGGCACGCGCTCCAGCGCGCGGCGCAGCACGCCGAGCAAGCCCGGGGTGCCGGAAGCGCCGAAGCGCGTCCCGCTGACCGCCGCGTCGGCGTTGACGTAACCAAGCCCGTCGCGCCGCAGGCGCTCGGCGTGGGCCTCGCCCCACTCCGTGCTGCCGATCAGGCCGAACTCCTCGGCGTCCCAGAAGCCGAGCACGATCGTGTGGCGCGGCGTCCAGCCGGCCTCCGCGCGCTCGCCCAGGCGCTGCGCGGCGCGCAGGAGCGCGACCGTGCCCGAGCCGGCGTCGTTCGCCCCGCGCACCCAAGCGTCGCGGTGGTTGCCGGCGACGACCACGCGCTCGTCCTCGCCCGGCAGCGTCGCGATCACGTTCCAGATCGCTCGCAGCTCGCGCGGCACGTCGAGCGCGAGCCGCACCTCGGCCGGCCCGGGTCCGATCGGCGCGCGCACGGCGTCGCCGGAGGCTTGCGGCAGCTCGACCTCGACCAGGCGCGCGAGGATCACCCGCGCGTCGCGCGCGCCGATCGGCAGGCACGGGATACGCGGCAGATCCGCCGCGCAGTCCTC
>DATKBQ010000583.1:0-3021 GCA_035546375.1 Planctomycetota bacterium
CGGTCTGGAACAAGAGCACGTCCTCCAGCGCGCCGCCGCCGCCCAAGTGGGCCAGGAGGTGCAGCCCGGGGACGATGTGGCCGCCGGTCCCACCTCCGGCGAGGGCGAGGCGGATGCCGGGCGCGGGGAAGGGATCCATGGAGATCCCCTTCTAGCCTATGCGCGCTCGCGGGTCGTCGTCCTGGAGCGGCTCGCCGAGGCCGTGTGCGCTCGCGGACATCTTCAGATCCCGCGCCCGATGGGCCCCGGCGCAGGCCGCGCGGGCTGCACCGGCGCGCCGCCCTCGACCGCGGGGCGCTCGAGACGATCGGCGCCGCCTCGCGGCATCTCCGCGTACGGACCGCGCATCGCTTGCGCGAGCACGACTCCCGCAGGCCGCGCGCTGATCGCCGCCAGGATCGCGCACCCGCCGACCAGGACGAGCTGCAGGCGCCGGCTCATCGCACCTGCCCCCCTTTGGCGCTCGACGCCACCGCGGAGCGCGGCGACCAGGAGACGACCGGGCTCTCGCTGGCCGCCGCCGCCTCGCGCGCCGCCCCGGGGACGCGCAGCCGCGCGCCGACGATCAGGCGGTTCGGATCGACGCCGGGGTTGAGCGCCGCGATCTCGCGCCAGCGCGAGGCGTCGCCCAGCGTGCGGGAGGCGACGCCGCTCAGGGTGTCGCCCGAGCGCACCACGTAGCTCGCTCCGCCGCTCGCCGGCGGAGTCGCGGCCGGCTTCGCGTTCCCGGGCACCGTGTCGGTTCCCGCCGCGGGCAGCCGCAGCTTCATGCCGGCGCGCAGGGCGCTGGGGGCGAGGTTGCCGTTGAGCCGCTGGATCTCGGTCCAGCGCCGGAAGGTGCCCAGCTCACGCTGCGCGATCTCCCCGAGGGTCTCGCCGGGCTTCACGACGTACGTGCGGCTTCCCGCGGCCGGCTGGGCGGCCGACGGCGGGGGCGAGGCCGAAGGCGGCGGCGCGAGGCTGCGCGTCGCCGGCGCCGTGCGTGGAGGCGGAGCGGAGCCGATCTCCGCCGGCGCGACGATCGGCGCATCGCTCGAGGATCCCGGCCAGGCTCGGAAGCCGCCCGCCGGTGCGCCCGACGCCGCGAGGCCCGCCCCGGCGGGCGGCTCGGCGATCTGCTGCGCGGCGGAGGAGCTCGCGCCACCGCTCGGCGAGGACGCCATCGCCGGCGGCGGCGAGCTCTGCGAGAGCGGCAGGAGGCGGCTGGCGATGTCGCGCTCGGCCGCGACCGCGCCGGGATCGATCGCGCTCCCCGGCCGCGCGGCGGCGAGCTCCGGCTCGGCGGAGCCCTTGCGGCGCAGGAACGAGAACACGCTCCGGCCCTCGTGCTCGCCCCACAGGGAGACGGCCAGGATCGTGACGAGCAGGAAGACCAGGGCGATCACGCCGTAGCGTTCGATGCGTTGCATTGCGCGCACTCCAGGGGCTCGGCGCCCGCAGGGCGGGCGCCGCTCGATCGTTTCGAGGGAACAGGGTTCGAAGGAAGGAATCGGGGCGGCCGCGGAGCCGAGGCGCGCTCGAGCGCCTCCGCCTTCCGGGCCGTGTGCGAGAAGAAGGGCGCGCGCATCAGCCGGCCTCCTGCCTGCGGGCTGCGCCGAGCGCGAGGCCGACGCCGAGGCACGAGACCACGAGCGACGTGCCGCCGTGGGAGAGGAAGGGCAGCGTCATGCCCTTGGGCGGGGCGAGGCCGGCGACCACCTGCACGTGGAGCATGGCCTGCAGCGCCGTCGAGACCAGGAGGCCGAAGGAGGCCAGCGCGTCGAAGCGCCCGCGCAGGGAGAGCACGAGCTGCAGCGAGTACCACAGGAAGGCGCAGCAGAGCGCCAGTACGAGCAGCATCCCGAACAGCCCCAGCTCCTCGCCGACCTGGGCGAAGACGAAGTCCGACTCGAGGTAGGGCACGCCGAGGTTGCGGTGCACGCCCTGGCCAAGCCCCTGGCCGAAGGCGCCGCCGTGGGAGATGGCGACCAGGCTGTCGGCCACCTGCTGGTTCGACTGGGTCCCCAGGAACATCTCGATCCGGCGGCGGATGTAGGGGATCAGCGCGAAGCCCGCGGCCAGCGCTCCGCCGGCGACCACCGTGAACGTGCCGGCGACGTGCGCCGGCCGCGCCCCGCCGACCCACATGGTCGCGAAGGTGCAGAGCAAGAGGAGGATCGCGCCGCCGAGATCGGTCTCGCAGGCGATCAGGAGGAAGAAGCTCAGGCCGACGAAGAAGATCGGCGCGACGCCGCGGCGCACGTCGCGCACCAGCGGGCCCAGCCGGACGCAACGGTCGGCGATCCACAAGACGACGACGATGCGCGCCAGCTCGGAGGGCTGGAAGCGCACGCCGAGCTCGATCCAGCGGTGGGAGCCGTTCACCTCCACCCCCAGCGGCGGCACGAACACCAGGACGAGCAGGATCGCCATCGCCAGGATCAGCGCGGGCAGGAAGCGCCGGATTCCGCTCGGCCCCAGCCGCGCCGCGCCCAAGAGCGCGCACAGGCCTGCGAAGCGGAACCAGGCTTGCTCGCCGAGCGCGCCCAGGAACTCCTCGGGCGGGAGCGTCGTCGCCGCGTGGCTCGCCTGCACCAACAGGCCCAGTCCCATGAGGGCGAGCACGACGGCGAAGAGCGCCGCCGCCGGGCGCAGTGGATCGCGGGCCTCCGCGCGCCGCGCCAAGCCCTCCAAGCGCTCGAAGATCGTCAGCTGGCGCTCGCGCGGGAGCGCGCCGACGGAGCCCGAGGGCTCGAGCGCACGAGGGGAGGGGCCGGGGGGGCTCATGGACGTTCCGGATCGCTCGCGGCGCTGTTCAACGTATTTTTAGGAGGGCCAGGCTGGCCAGCGCGCACGCGCCCGCCAGGATCCAGAAGCGGGTGACGATCGTCGCCTCGTGCCAGGGCTCCTTGCGGCGGCGGAACAGCCCGCCGTAGAGCTGCAGGCCGTGGTGCACGGGCGCGCAGGTGAAGAGCCGCTTCCCGCCGGTGCGCCGGTACCAGAAGCGCTGCAGCGCGCTGCTCGAGAGCTCGAACACGAAGA
>DATKBQ010000584.1:0-4419 GCA_035546375.1 Planctomycetota bacterium
TGTTTTCTGTCGCGCGAGGTCGGTTGCCGGGCCGCGGGAGTCCCTGGCGGGGTGGCCCCTGCCCCTCCAGCGGCCGAGGGGGCGGGAGGGCGGCGCCCGGTTCCTGCACCGTTCCGCTAGGCCGGAGGTCGGGGGCGCAGCTCGCCTGCCTCCGCCGGCCCGCGGACCGCGCGGCCGCTCGGGTAGAAGGCCAGCAGCAGCGCCAGGCACCCCAAGGCCCCCCACATCGGCACGCTGAAGAGCCGCCGGAAGTCCATGCCGCCGCCGGGCAGGCCCGCCCAATCGGCGACGCCGGTCGCGATCTTGCTGCCGACGATGATGCCGATCCCGATGATCACCAGGTTGAACAGGCTCTGGGCGCTCGCGCGCACGTCGCCCGAGGTCTCCTCGTCGACCACGAGGAAGGCGACGAAGACGAAGCAGCCGAAGCACAGCCCGTGCAGCGCCGTGGCGAAGATCAAGGTCGCCACCGGCTCCACGGGCAGGCGGTCGACGTAGGCGAAGAGCGCCATGCGCAGGGCGTAGGCGACGATCCCGATCCCCAGGAGCTCCTTGCGCGACAAGCGCTTGGTGAGGAAGGGCATCAGCGAGAGCACCACGATCTCCGACATCTGCCCCACCGTCATCAGGCCGCCGCCGCCGACGCCGAAGATCCGGTTGAGCGCCGTCGCCGCCTCGGTCTGGTAGCGCCCGAGGAACCCGGCGGCGTGCACGAAGTAGAACTGGTGGATGCAGCTGATCGGGACCGCGAGCAAGAAGAGCGTGATCAGGGGCTGGCGGCGGACCTCCGACAGGGCCTCCAACGTCGCGCTCGCCCGCGCGCCGCGCGAGGGCGGCGTGTGCGGCAGGAGGAGCGCGTAGAGCCCGAGCAGGATCCCGAGCACCGCGCTCAGCCGGAAGGCGTCCGCCATCCCCGCGTGCTGCGCCGCGAGCACGACCTCGGCCGGAGCTCCGGCGGGCGTGTGCCGGTGCAGGAGCCACTGCCCGATGCCGATCCCGGCGGCGATCCAGCCCACGGTCCCCCACACCCGCACGCGCCCGAAGTCGCGGTCGCGGTCCGGCAGGTGGTGGAAGGCGAGCGAGTTGGTCAGCGGCAGGGTCGGCGAGTAGATCAGCGAGTAGAGGAGCGAGAAGACCAGGAAGCCCTCGTAGCTCCTCACGGCGGCCAATTGCCAGATGAGCACGCCGCCGGCCAGGTGGCTGAAGGCCAGGAAGCGCTCGGTCGCGAACCAACGGTCGGCGATCTGGCCGGCGATGAACGGCGCCACGATCGCGCCCACGGCGCCGATCGCGAAGATCCAGCCGATCCGGGCCGGCGCCAAGCCGCGGTGGTCGTGCAGGAACGGCCACAAGAGCGGCAGCCACGCGCCCCAGATCGCGTACTGCAGGAACATCATCGCCGAGAGCCGCGCCCAGAGCCCCGCCTCGAGCGGCGGGGCGCTGGCGGATCGCGGCGGAGCGGGCGCCGTCAGCGCGGCGCTCATCTAGCGTCCGGACTCGGGCCGAAGGCCGCGTCGAAGGCCAGCTCCGAGCGCTCGAAGTCGAGCCGGCGCACGAAGAGGGCGGCCTCGCGCGCCCCGTGCTCGCGGTCCATCATCGGGTCCTCCCACTCGACCGTCAGCGGGCCGCGGTAGCCGGCGTGGTTCAGGAGCCTGACGATCGCCTCGAAGTCGATCCGTCCGCGCCCGGGCGAGCGGAAGTCCCAGAAGCGCCCGTCGGCGCCGAACTCGGCGTGCCCGCCGAAGACGCCGATCTCCGCCGGCCGATCCGACCACCACACGTCCTTCACGTGGACGTTGAAGACCCGTGGCCCGAGCTCGCGCAGGAAGGCCTGGTAGTCGACGCCCTGGTAGCCGAAGTGCGAGGGGTCGAAGTTGAAGCCGAAGCGCGGGTGGTTCCCGATCGCCGCGAGCGCGCGCCGCGCCGTGGCGATGTCGAAGGCGATTTCGGTCGGGTGCACCTCGAGGGCGAAGCTGACGCCCACCTCGTCGAAGGTCCCCAGGATCGCGCCCCAGCGCCGCGCGAAGTCCTCGAAGCCGCGCTCGATCTGCCCCGGCGTGAGCGGTGGGAAGGCGTAGAGCAGGGGCCAGATCGAGCTGCCCGTGAAGCCGACCACGACCGTCCGGCCGCTCGCCTCGAGGCGCTCCTTCACCGCCCTCGGCGCCGCGTCGAAGAAGCGCCGCGCCGCGCGCGCGGTGTCGGCCATCTCCGCCGCCGCGCGCCGGCGCACGCCCTCCGGCTCGCCGTCGCCCCAGACGCGCGCGGGCAGGATCGCGCGGTGGCGCTCGTCGATCGCATCGCACACCGCCTGCCCCACCAGGTGGTTCGAGATCGCGTACGCGCCGAGGCCGTTGTCGGCGAGCAGCTCCCAATGGCGGCGCGCGTAGTCCGCCTCGCCCACGGCGCGGGTCACGTCGAAGTGGTCGCCCCAGCAGGCGAGCTCGAGGCCGTCGTAGCCGAGCTCCTTCGCCTTGCGGCACAAGCTCTCGAGCGGCAGGTCGGCCCACTGACCGGTGAAGAGACACAGCGGACGGGGCATGGCGGTCCTCCGGCGGCGGTCGAAGCGGGTGCGGCCCGGAGGCCCGAGCTTAGCGGATCTCGCTCAGCTTGACAGCCGCGCGGGCGCGGGCGGAAGCGAGCGCCGCCTCGAGCACCCGCTGCGTCTGGTAGGCGTCCTCGAAGTCGCACAGGGGGACCTCGGGCTCCGCTCCCGAGAGCGCGCGCAAGACGTCCGCCGCCATGTTGACGAAGCCGTGCTCGTAGCCCAGGACGTGCGCGTCCGGCCACCAGCTCGCGGCGTAGGGGTGGTGCTCGGCGCTGGTGCACATGATGCGCCGCCAGCCGGCGGTGCGCGCGCCGTCGGAGGCGCTCGCCTCGGCCAGCCAGAGCAAGTTCATGTCCTCGAAGGCGAAGCGCAGCGAGCCGAGCTCGCCGTTCAGCTCGATCGAGTTGTCGTTCTGGTGGCCGTGGGCGAGCCGCGAGGCCTCGAAGCTCGCCGTGGCGCCGCCTTCGAAGCTGGCCAGGAAGAGCACGCAGTCGTCCACGTCGCTGCGAGCGGTCTTGGGCTTGCTTCCCGCGCGCCCGGAGCGCGTGGCGCCCGGCACCGGCCGCCGCTCGACGAAGGTGCGCTCGATGGCGCCGTGGACCTCCTCCACCTCCCGCCCCACGAGGAAGCGCGCCATGTCCACGATGTGGGCGTTCAGGTCCCCGTGCGCACCGCTGCCCGCGCGCGAGCGCTGGAAGCGCCACGAGATCGGCGTCGAGGGACCGCCCCAGCTCTGGAGGTAGTGGGCGCGCACGTGGAGGATGCGGCCGAGCCGGCCCTCGCGCACCAGCCGCCAGGCGAGCGCCACGGCGGGGCAGCGCCGGTAGTTGAACCAGACGAAGGTCTGGGCGCCGCGCCGTTTCGCCTGCTTGGCCGCGTCGCGCATGGCGCGGGCGTCGGCGAGCGTCCCCGCGAGCGGCTTCTCGCAGGCGACGTGCTTTCCGGCTTCCAGCATGGCGATCGCCTGCTCGGCGTGGACGTCGTTCGGCGTGCCGATGTCCACCAGGCCGACCTCGGGATCCGCGGCGATCGTACGCCAGTCCGTGGTCCAGCGCGACCAGCCCCAGCGCCGGGCGAAGGCCTCGAGCCCCGCGCCGTCGCGCGCCGCGATCGTGTGCAGGACGGGCCCCAGCGCCACGTCGAAGAAGTGCGGCACTTGCGTCCACGCGTTCGAGTGCGCGCGGCCCATGAAGCGCTGTCCGATCAGCGCGATGTTCAGTGTCGAGCCGGCCGCCGGGCGCTGCGGCTCCGCCGCGCCTCGACGCCGCGTCGTGCGAGAGCCGCGCGAGTGCGGAACCGGTCTCCCTACACGCCGCATGCTAGCCGTGGCGCGGGAAGCAGAGCACGGGGACCTCGGCGTGGCGCAGCACGGCCTCGGCGACGCTGCCCAGCACCATGCGGCGGAAGCCGGTCCGCCCGTGGCTCGAGAGCGCGATCAGGTCGAAGCCGTTCTCCTTCGCATGGCGGGTGATCGCGCGCGCCACGTCCGCCTCCGAGGTCGCGTACACCTCCACGTCGAGCCCGGGGAAGTGCCGCCGCGCATCCTCCTCCAGCCGCTGCGTGACGTCCCGCGTCATGGACTCGATCTGCCCGATCGGGTCCACCGGTGCGTGCACCGGCGCCGCCAGCGGATCCCCGTGCGGGGCGAGCACGAGGTCGGGCAGGACGTGCATGAGCGTGATCCGCGACCCGAGCTTGTGGGCCAGCTCGGTGACCGGCGCGAACGCGCGCAGCGCGTCGGCCGACAGGTCGGTGGTCAAGAGGATCTTCTGGAAGACCGACGCCATGCCCTGGGCGCTGTTGTACCTCCCCGCGGGTGAAATCCCGAACCAAATGGGCAACTTCTGAGTCGTAGTCAAAGTTCTACTTTCTGG
>DATKBQ010000585.1:0-2119 GCA_035546375.1 Planctomycetota bacterium
CGGGACCCGTTCCTCAAGCGCGTCCTGGCCGGGCACAAGATCTACATCGTGGGGGGCGAGGATGACCTTGGAAAACCTGCTGCGCACCGGCCAGCTCAAGGCGCACGCCGCCGATGAGCGGGAGATCCTGCGGCTCCTGGATTCTGCGCAGCTCGCACTGAAGGACGCGGCGGTCGCAGACCTGAGCGGCGACTCGAGGCTGAACCTGGCGTACCGGGCGCTAGTGCAGGCGGCGCTCGCCGCGGTCCTCGCCAACGGCTACCGCCCCTCCACCAGCGAGCCCGGACACCATCAGCTCCTGCTGCAGACGCTGCCGAAAACCATCGGGCTGGCGAGCGAGCGCGTACGGGTACTCGAAGCCTTCCGCAAGGCGAGGAACCAGAACGACTACCGCGGCATACCGGTTTCCGACGCCACGGCGCGCGAGTGTGCCGAGGAAGCAAGGCGGTTATTGGCCGACGTGCGCGCCTGGCTCGAAGCCCGCCGCGCGCCCGGCTAGTACCACAACCCACTCCACGGGCACGGCGAGCGTGCGCCCGGAACGAACCAACTCGCGCAGGCGCGCGCTGCGGGATAAGGGGGCGGGCATCGAAGGCCTCAAAAAAAGTGAATGCGGGGGATGGTAGCGTCCGCACCCTTCGGGTCAACGGCGGGGGCCGCCGCGCGTTGTAGCGACATGGGCCCGGGTAATGCGCCTTATACTGAGTTTGAGATAAACTCGTGAAGCCCGTCGCCTGGATCGGCGACAGCCGGCTGCGCGTTCGGGAGTTCCCCGAAGGCGCCAGGCGTGTGGCGGGTCACGAGCTCGCGCTGGTGCAGGCGGGCCGCGAGCCCTCGAGCTGGCGGCCGATGCCCTCCGTGGGTCTCGGTGTGAATGAATTGCGCGTGCGCACCGAGGACGCGTTCAGGGTGCTCTACGTGGCGAAGTTCGCGGAGGCCGTGTACGTACTGCACGCCTTCCAGAAGAAGTCGGGCAAGACTGCGAAGGCCGACATCGAGCTGGCGAGACGTAGGTACCGGGCCATGATCGAAGAGAGAAGGAACCGATGAGCGAGAAGATCAAGATCGAGCGCGGCAGCGGCAACGTATTTCTCGACCTCGGGTTCGGCAAGGCCGAGGCCGAGAACCTGAAGCTGCGCTCCGAGCTCATGATGCGGATTACCGACTCCTGCAAGGCGAGCGGCCGGACGCAGGCCGAGGTCGCGAAGGCGCTCGGGCTGACGCAACCTCGCCTCAACGCACTGCTCAAGGGCCGGATCGACCAGTTCAGCCTCGACGCCCTCGTCAACGTCGCCAGCAGGGCGGGCATGAGTGTGCGCCTGGTCGTGAAGAAGGCCGCCTGAGAGGAAGTCCCGGGCTTCCGCCGTAGGCCCTCCCGGCTTGCGCGATTCGCGATTCGCGAATAGCATAAGGTCAGGATTCTGAAGCCCCAGGACGTCGTCGTCCTACTGAAGCTGGTCGCCCTGGGCGACCAGTCCTGGACCTTCCAGCGCCTCGCGGTGGAGCTCTCGATCAGCCAGTCCGAAGTGCACGCCGCCGTGAACCGTGCGGTGGCGGCGAAGCTGATGAGCGACTCCTCCTCCTCGACCGGCCGGCCCCTCCGGCCGCAGCTTCTGGAGTTCGTCGTGCACGGCGTGAAGTACGCCTTCCCGCCCGAGCGCGGCGAGCTCACCCGCGGGGTGCCGACCGGCTACGCCGCGCCGCCGCTCAACAGCCAGATCGCGGGCTCGAGCGAGCCGCCGCCGGTCTGGCCCTACGCGGAAGGCAACACGCGGGGATACGCGCTCGCGCCGCTCTATCGCACCGTACCCGAGGCCGCGCTGCGCGACCCGGCGCTCTACGAGCTGCTCGCGCTGGTGGACGCCATCCGCGACGGGCGGGCGCGGGAGCGAAGCCTCGCCGCGAAGGCGCTCGAGAAGCGGCTGCGGCCGGCAGGATGAGATGGGCGCCCCGAACATCGAGATCCTCGCGAAGGTCGCCAACGCTCTCGGCGAGCTGCGCGAGCGGATGACGTTCGTCGGCGGCTGCGCCACGGGGCTTCTCATCACGGATCCGGGCGCGAGTCCCGTGCGTGCGACGCACGACGTGGATGCTGTCGTGGCCGTCGTTTCGCTCGCCG
>DATKBQ010000586.1:0-11633 GCA_035546375.1 Planctomycetota bacterium
TGTGGGCGAGCGCACCCGTCAGCGCCGGCACGGCGCGGGCCGAGCGGAGCTGCTCGAGCGCGGCGCAGGCCGAGGTGGCGATGCCGGGGTCGGCGCACTCGAGGGAATCGAAGACCAGCGGCGCGGTCTCGTGCCGGAAGAGGCGGTGGCGCGCCAGCTCGGCGATCGCCTCGACCACCTCCGCGCTCCTGCGCGAGCGCAGGCGTCGCTCCAGGCGCGGCAGATCGCGCTCCAGCCAGTCGATCTCCGCTCCATGCCAGGCGCTCCAGTGCCTGGGGTTCGCGGGCAGCTTGAGGCCGCTCATCGCCTGCAGGCTCCACAGCGCCGCGCGTTGCACGCGTGGATCGGGGTCCTCCAGGCGCGCGATCAGCGGCTCGAAGGAGGCGAGGTCCTGCACTCGCCCCAGCGCGAGCGCGGCGGCTTGGCGCATCTGGGGCTCGATGTCGTCCAGGAACCGGCGCAGGTAGGCGTAGCGCGGCTCCTCGAGCCACACCTCGCCCTTGCCCGCGAGCTCCGCGATCGAGCGCACGAGGACCAGGTCGAGGTCGCGATCGCGTTGCAAGAGGCCGAGCAGGAGCTCCAGGCCCTGCGCCGCACCCGCCTCCGCGAGGGCCTGCGCGACCAACGGGAGCAACCGCGGCGGCAGCTCCGCGATCCGCTCCTCGAGCGCGTCGTAGGCGCTGCCGTCGCGGTCGAGGATCACCGCCAGGGCCTCCACGATGGGACGCTGCACGAGCATCCGCGCCAGCTCGATCTCGGCCAGCTCCGCGGCGCTCTCGAGCACGAGCATCGCGGCGGGCGCCGTCCCGCCCCCGCCGAGGATGCGGATCCCGGCGATGCGTTGCTCGCGGGGGACGCCCTTGCCCATGGTCTTCGCCCGCACGGCCCCGAGCAGCTCGTCTTCCGGCAGCCCTCGCAAGGCCGCGATCGCCAACGGTTGCCAGGCCGCGGTGTCGTCCAGCGGTCCCGCCTGGGAGGGCGCGCCCTCGGTGCGCGGCCGCGGCGGCGGCTCGAACCCCGCGAGGACGTCGACGAGCGTGGGGACCACCGGCGGTCCGAGCGCGACCAGCGCCGCGACCGCCCGCTCGCGGGCCTCCGCGTCCCCCCCGGTGCCGAGCGCCAGGGATCGCCAGACGCCCTCCAAGAGCGGCTCGCGCGCCCGCGCTCGGATCGGCTCGTCCGCCCCTTCCTGCGCCGGCTCCGGCTCCTGCGGCGCCGCCAGCGCGGCGCCTCCCGCGAACGCGACCAGCGCCATCGACGTGAGCGGGGTAGCGACCATGCTGCGCCAAAGGGGGGAGCGGCGCCGGGCGCGCGAGCCCGGCACCGCCCCCGGAGGTCCTTCCGGGAGACCCGTCAGTTGATCGGTAGCCGCCTCCAGGAGAGCACCGTGTAGCCGGTGTTCTTGCCGCCCTGCGAGGGCAGCCCGGGCAGGTTGAGCGTGCCGGCGAGCAGACGGTCGTCGTGGTTGACCGGCAGCTTGGAGTGCTGGCCCTGGAAGTCGCGGTCGATCAGCACCTGGTTGCCCGCCGTCATGTTCCCGTTGAGCGTGACGTCGCGCGACCCGGTCTGGCTGAGGTTGTTGTCGTAGAAGTCGTTCTCGGCGTAGAGGAACCCGTCGATCTGCTTGAGCGTGCCGTCCGAGGGGTCGCCCAGGTACACGTTCCCGCTGTCCGGCTCGGCCGGATCCTTCACGGCGATGAACGCGACGCCATCCTTGTTCTGGTTCAGGTAGAAGAGGTTGTCGGCGAGGTAGATGTTGCCCTTGACCACGAACGTGACCCGGAAGCCCGGGTTCTGCGGCAGGTAGAACTTGAACGAGTGCGTGTTCAGGTTGTGGATCCAGAGGTTGCCGTCGATGTAGTAGACGGCCTCGTTGCCATTCGCGCCGGGCTTGCTCCCGACGCCGGAGAGCGTGATCTGAGTTGCGTTGCTGCCGTTCAGGTTCTTGTCGAGGTTGACGTTTTCGTAGGGATCCTCGAGGAAGTAGTCGTGCTTGGCAGTCGCGTTCGTGTAGACGGCGCGGTCCGACGGATCCATGCGGAAGATGTGCGCCGGGCTCGACTCCGGCATCTCCCAGGCGCTTCCTCCAGGTGGCGAGCTCTGGTAAGTGGCGGAGGCGAACATCGCCGCGACGTCGAAGTCGTTGTTGGTCGCGTAGTTCATCCCGGCGATGTTCGGCAGGGGCTGGAGGATCCCCGTCTGCCCCGGAGCCCCGGTGATCGTGCCCAGGGCGCGCAGCGTGCCGTTCATCTGCGCGTTGTCCTTCACCTCGATGTTCCCGCCGCTGTAGATGTCCCCGTTGATGACGTCGCCCGACGAGCCCTGGCCTCCGAAGGGCATCACGTAGGCCGGATCGCCGGAGCTGTTGCCCGAGAATATCGCCGTCTGGAAGAGCTTCGCCACCTGCGGGCGCACGACCGCCTCGATGGCGCCACGGCCCGAGTCGTAGGTCGCGCGCGCGGTCAGGGTGTACGTCTCGTCCCCGTTGTCGGCGATCTGCACCCAGTAGCTGCCGTTGCTGAAGGCCTGCGGCGCGCCGGCCGTGCCGAGGTCCTTCATGTCGCCCGCGACCATGTTCGAGATCGCGTGGCTGATCCCCGACTCGGCCAGGTACATGGCCTTCAAACCCTCCTCGGACGAGCGCGTCTCGCGCTTGCCCGTGAGGGTCAACGCCATGATCGCGCCCGAGAGGCCCATCAGCACGCTCAAGGCCACGATCGCGGCAAGCATCGCGCTGCCCCGCTCCCCCGTCTGGCCCGCGTTCCTCTTCCGGATGCCTTCCATCTTGCACTCCCCTAGTTGCGGATGTTCACCGAGGTCTGGACGGTGCGCGTCAAGAGGCGCCCTTCCGCGTCGGCGCGCTCCAAGGTCAGGCGGATCGTCAGCACGTCCCCCTGGATCTCGAACGAGAGCCCCCGCTCGTCCACCAGCCCGTTTCCGTTGTCGTCGACGCCGTTCGGCACCTCGCCCTCGAGGTACTCGCGCACCCAGCGCCCGAGGACTCGGTTGCGCTCGCTGGCGAGGCCCGGGTCGCGCGTCCACACGATCAAACCCTCGTCGACCAGCCCGTTGCCGTTGTTGTCCACGCCGTC
This sequence comes from Planctomycetota bacterium, assembly GCA_035546375.1. Taxonomy (GTDB): domain Bacteria; phylum Planctomycetota; class UBA1135; order UBA1135; genus DATKBQ01. The sequence goes on from DATKBQ010000586.1 coordinate 3,093, forward strand.
GTCGACCTCGGAGGGCTCGTACTCGAAGCGGATGCGCTCGGTGGGGCCCCAGACCACATTGTTCGCGACGAAGCCGATGTTGCGCTGGTAGGAGAGCTCGGAGCTGCCCCAGGGCGCGAGCGGCTCCGGTGCGAGGCCGAGCCGGCCGGCCTGGATCAGCTCGGCGCTGATCGCATCCAGGAGGCGCCGCGCCTCGCTGTCCAGCTCGGATGCGCTCATGCTGCTGCGCGAGGCGCTCGAGCCGCGCACCGTGACCACCCCGAGGGCGCCGAAGAGCATGCTCATGATCACGAAGCCGAGCAGCACCTCGATCAGGGTCATGCCGGCCGAGCGGCCGTGGGTCTCGAGTCGTCGAGGCTTCATCGGGCGGTCAGGAGGTGCTCGATCACCAGGGCGCGATCGCCGGCCTTGCCCCGCCACTCGATCCGCAGGCGCAGCGGCAGGAGCACGTAGTCGACGGAGTGGTCGAGCCCGTCGAGGATGTTGTCGGAGTTCAGATCGCGCGGCATGCCCAGGCCGGGGTCGTTCGCGTCCTCGCGCAGCGCGCCGGCCACGGTCGGGAACTCGATTCGACCCGCCAAGCCATCGGGGTCGCCCGGCCGCAGGCCGAGGCCGCGCACCGCGAAGCCGGCTCCCGGGGCGGTGCCCGGACCGCCGGGGTCGTTGGCCGGGTCGGCGTCGTAGCTCGCGAAGACTTGCTGGAACGGCGTGCCACCGATCTGCTCCAGCACCTCACGCGCGGCCTGCTGGGCGGTCTGCGACTCGCGGTTGACCGTGCCCAGCGCGCCGAAGCTGACGATCACCATCAGCATCCCCGACAGCGCGATGGCGAGCAGCGCCGCCCCGACCATCGTCTCGACCAGGACGAATCCGGCCCGCGAGCGCCGCGCGCGGCGCCACGCCCGTCGAGCTTGCAGCGGATCGGCCTGGTCCATGGTCGCTCGGCCGAACGGTCGACACGCGCGGTCTGCCCCACCCGCGCCGCGCCGCCCCGTCGGCGTCTCGGCCCCTTATCGGAAGCGCCGGCCGCCCGACTGGAAGCCGATCGGGACGAATCCTCGCTGGAGGAGCCTGCGCGGGATGGGACCGTCCCGGACCCCTTCGGGCGTGCCGCGATCGCCGGGGCGCGCCGTCGCCGCGGGCTCGCCTCGCCGGACCCGCTCTCACCTCCGCTCCGAGCAGCCGGTCCTATCGGATACCACAGGGCGCCGCCCCACCGCAGCCCGCTGGCATCCACCGCGAACGATCCCAGCCGATGGAGGGCTTGACGCTTCGTCGCGCGCGCTGCTAGGCTTCGGGCGCTCCCGGCACGAGGGAAGGTGGTGCAAATCCACCGCGGTCCCGCCGCTGTGAGTGGGGACTTGCCGCATCGCGACGCCACTGCTTCCGTACGGAAGTGGGAAGGCAGGTGCGGCAGGGACGATCCACGAGCCAGAAGACCTGGCCGGAGAGCGTGTTCCGTTCCTTTGCCCCCGACGAGGGGCGGACGGCGAGGCATCGACGCACGTTCTCCGAACGTCCGAGGGCCCCTCCGGCCGCGCCGATGCGGGGGCGGTCCCTCCATGCGGATCGCGCACGTCCGGTCGAGACGTCGCCCGGTCCCGAAAGGATGATCGATGCCTCCCCTGGTCTCGTTCGCGCCTTGCGCGCGTCACTCCCTGCTCCTGTTCACCGCTTGCGCGGTGGCGCTTCCGACCATGGCCCAGAGCCGCCATGCGACGAAGGTCGTGAGCTACAACCCCGGTCCCAACGCCCACCCGAGCTTCGTCAACCCGACGCTCTTCCTCGGCGGTCCGCAAGGCGGCGGGTTCTCGAACGGTTCGCTGGACGTCGTCGCGCTCGGTGTCGACGGAGAGCTGACCGTCGGCTTCGATGTCACGATCGTCGATGGGCCCGGCGCGGACTTCACCGTGTCGGAGAACGGTTTCGTGTTCGGCGGCGGCGTCTTCGCGGAGGTCGCCTTCGTCGAGGTCTCGACCGACGGCATGACCTTCGCGCGGTTCCCCACGCGCTACGGCGGTCCGGTCGGACCCCTGCCGGCGTTCGGCAGCTCGCCGATGGGCACCTTCGGCGGCCTGTGCGGTGGACTGCCGGGGATCGCCAACGTCAACACCAACACGATCGATCCATTCGATCCCGTCGAGTCGGGCGGCGAGGCCTTCGACCTGGCGGAGCTCGCCGGCGATCCGCTGGTCACGGCGGGCGTGGTCGACCTCGGCGCGATCCACTACGTGCGCGTCCTGGACGTTCCCGAGGGCGTCTACACGGATTCGTTCGGCAACCTGATCTGGGACCATGGCGGTCCGACCGGCAGCGCGGACGTCGATGCCGTCAGCGTGATCAACCACGCCGGCAACGTCACGGCCCACCAACCCATCGCCGACTTCCGCGTCGATCCGTCGGGCTTCGTCGAGCTGCGTCTCGCCGACCCCGACGGCATCGCCGACCTCGATCTCTCGACGCTCCGCGCGTCGATCGATCTCCAGCCCTCGAGCTTCGGCGCGATCCGTCCGCTGTTCCGACTGGTCCAAAGGACGCCGCAAGGAGTCTTGCTGCGCTCCATCGCGCCCTTGGTCGGCTCGGGCGTGTTCCAGGTGCTCGGCATCTCGATCCGCGATCATTCGGGACAGTTCTCGGGTGATCAGGTGATCCTGCCGGGCTGACCGTTCGCAGCGCGCCCTGGCGGGACCGGTGATCCGGTCCCGCCAGGGGCTTGATCGCCCGGCGTCGAGACCGGGTCCCCGCACGGGACAGTCAGGGCCGCTTGGCGGCGGCCAGGTCGCGGCGGAAGTCCTCGGCCTTCGCGTAGCGCCTCGCGCGGTCCGCGAGGAGCCCCGCGCAGATCGCCTCCTCGAGCTCCGGCCGGATCTCGAGCCCCGGCGCGCGCTTGCGCATGGAGGGCGGGTTGCGGTCCAGCTTCGCCTGGAAGACCTCGAGCAGGGTCGAGCCCGGCCAGGGCAGGACGCCCGTGATCAGCTCGAAGAGCACCGTGGCGAGGTTGTAGATGTCGGACTGGACGTCCGGGGATTCCCCGCCGAACTGCTCCACGGGAGCATAGAAGGGGGTGCCGATCAGCGCCGTGCGCTCGCCCAGGTGCTTCGCGTTCCAGAGTCCCGTGGTGATCCCTCCGTCCACGAGCAAGCCGCGCAACTGGCCCTCGGACGGGGGACGGTAGATGGTCTGCGGCTTCACGTCGCCGTGCACGAGCCCGGCCTCGTGGATCGCCGCGAGCCCGTCGAGGAGCTGCAGCCCGACGTCGATCGCGCGCGCGGGATCCATGCGGCCGTGATCCCGCATCCAGTCGCGCAGGGTCGGACCGGTCGGGAAATCGCTCACCAGCGCGACGGTGGCGTGCGGCAGCGTCAGGGCCTCGCGCACGCGCAGGACGTGCGGCGAGACGACGCCCATCCACGGCTCCCAAGAGCGGCGGTACGCCTCGGCCTGAGCCGGCCCCTCGAAGAGGGCGGATGGGAAGACCGTCAGCTCGCGGCGCTCGCCGCCGGGCTCCTCGATCACCTCGAGGGTCGTCGCCAAGCCGCTCTGTCGGTGGGGCCTCACGACCCGGAACCGCTCGGCGACGCGCTTGCCGGGCGCCAGGTCGAACAGGCTGAAGCCTTCGTCGTGCATAGGGGTGATCCGAGGGCGAGGCGAGCGCGCGGGAGCTCTCGAACTCGCGCGCGCCCATCCTACCCGCGCGGCCTCCGGTCCGTAGGCGGCCTCAGTAGGGCCCGCCGCCTTGGACGTGCTCGCGCCAGCGCCCGCCGTCGCGCAGCTCGCTCAGCACGGCGGCGAACACGCGCAGCTCGTCGAGCCGCGTGTAGAAGTGGGGGCTGATGCGCAAGCCCGCCTCGGGGCGATGGTCGACGAGGATCCCGCTCGCCTCCAGCGCGCGCACGAACGCGGGGCCGCTCTCGTCCGCTCTCAGCGCGACCGTCAGCGTGCCGCCGCGCCGGGCCGGATCGGCCGGGCTCGGAACCCCGAACCCGCGCTCGAGGAGGTCCTCGCGCAGGGCCTCGGTCAGCCGGATGGAGTGCGCGCGGATCGCCTGCGCGCCGACCTCAAGCACGACCTCGTAACCCGCCGTGGCCGCCATGAGCGCCGCCACGGCCGGCGAGCCGTTCAACAGCCGCCCGGGCCCCTCCGCGTAGCGCTGGGCGCCGACCTCGAAGTCGAAGGGCGCGGCGTGCGCGGCCCAGCCGGTGATGCGCGGCTGGAGCCGCGGGAGCAGGTCGGGCCGCACGTAGAGGTACGCCGCGCCGGGCCCTCCGCACAGCCACTTGACCGAGCCGCCGCAGACCATGTCCACGCCGAGCTCGCCCACGTCGAGCGGAACCGTGCCGAGCGACTGGTACGCGTCGAGCAATACGAGCGCGCCGACCTCGCGCGCCCGCGCGCAGATCGCCCGGGCGTCCTGGAGGAAGGAGCTGCGGAAGAGCACGTGGCTGATCGGCACGATCAGCGTCTCCTCGTCGATCGCCGCGCAGAGCATCTCGGCCGGCACGCCGACCCCGTCGGGACTCTTGACGCAGTCGATCCGCGCTCCGAACTCCCGGAAGCCCTCCCACACGTACATGTTGGTGGGGAAGTTCTGGTCGGTGTACACGACCTTGTTGCGCCGCCCGGAGAAGTCCAGCGCGGAGGCGACGATCGACTGCACCAGCGAGACGTTCTGGTGCATCGCGACCGTGCCCTCCGGCGCGTTCATGAGCCGCGCGACGAGGTTCCCGACCCGCAGCGGCGCGTCCCACCACCCCTCGGCCCACGCGCGCACGCCGCGCGTCGCCCACTGGTCGGCGAACTCGGAGAGCTTCTCGCGCACCGCCGCCGGCATTGCGCCGAGGCTGTGGGTCACGAGGTAGTTCGTGCTCGCCAGGATCGGGAAGCGCGGCCGCCAGCGCTCGGGGTCGTTGACGCGCGGCGCCTCCGAACCGACCCCGCTCTCCCGCACCTCGCCCGTCCTCGTCCGCTCCATCACGTCGTCCCTCAGCCCCGGATCTGCCCTTCGCGCGGCTCGACCCCGGTCAGCTCGTCCGGCGGTAGCACGAGCCGCTGCACCGGCCGCCCGCCCACGATGTGGCTCTCGACGATCTCCTCGACGTCCTCGGGCCGCACGTGCCCGTACCAGACCCCGTCCGGATAGACCACGACCGTGACCCCGTTCGCGCACTGGTCCAGGCACCCGGCCTTGTTGGCGCGCACGACGCGCTTGAGCCCGCGCGCGTGCAGCTTCGCCCTGAACGCGCTGACCACCGCTTCGCTGTCCTTGGCCTTGCAGCACCCGCGCGGATCCTCGGGCCCGCGCTCGTTCGTGCAGATGAAGATGTGCTTCGTGAAGGTGGCCATCAGGGTGATCTGGAGCTCTATAGTCCCGGCGCTCGCTGGTGCGCCGGGGGCCCAAGACTAGCGAATCTCACAGCGAAGCCTATGGAGCCTCGTGGCGCCCCTCCAGTGCATTCGCCTGCCAGCTCTTGGAGGCGGAGCTCCTCGATCGCGCGAGGGACACTGTGTCGAGCGTTAGAGTGGCGTCCGGATGAGGATCGGGCTGGCGCTACTCGCCGCCGTGGTCGTCCTGATCGCGCTGTGGTGGATCTTCGGATCGCCCGGCCCTGGCCCGCGGGCGCTCGAAGCGCACGTCGCGCCGGCCGAGCGCGAGGCGCCGGCTCTCCAACCGAACGTCGAAGCGCACGTCGATGATGCGCGCCAACCGTTGCGGTCAGCGGTCGACGTCCACGCGGGCGACGTCGGCGCGTCGATAGAGGCCTCCGACACGATCCGAATCCGATCCTCGACCGGGCTGACCCTGCGCTGGGCCGAGGTCGAGCGGCCGCACGGCACTTGGACGCTCCTCGAGCTTCAGCACGGCCTGTGTGAACGATCGGTGGTCGAAGGCGCGAAGGAGCTGCGCGCGCCCGGACACGTCGCTGTCGTCCCGCAGCCCGGTGTGCCGGAGATCGTGCTCGATCCGGATGCGCTGCTCCGGATCCACGCCGAGGGACTGCGCGAATGCGTGCGCGCGCTGGAGCCGCAGGATGTTGTGGTCGAGCGCGACTCCCAGGGCGAGCCGATCCTGCGTCCCTCTTTGCGTCGCGCTATCGCGTGGGGTTGGCTGTCCGATGATGAATGGCTGGTGGCTGCATCACCTGACCTGCTCCTGGACGACGCGAAGGAGGTCGACCTCGACGTGTACTGGCGCGACGGGCGCAGGGGCTGGATCTATTTCCGCGCATCGCACGGCGCGAGGGAGCGCTGGGAGATTCCGTGCGAGCTGCGCGTGCCCGGGCTGCCCCTGCGCATCCAAGTGCGGCGACCCGAGGGATTGCCCAGCGGACGGCTCTCACTCGCGCTGCTTCACCCGACGGAATCGCCCCATGCCGGCTGGAGGGTCGAGTTCCCATGGGGCTTCGCCACCGGCTTTTCCGATGACCGGTTCGTGGAGGAAGGGACGATCGAGGTCGGCTCGGACGAGCTCGCTCTCGAGTTCGCGCCCACGACGACGCTGGTGCTGGCCGCGCGCGACAAGACCAGCTCGGCCTACGGCCGCATGACCTTCGTGCACGACGGGTCGCCGCGCACGCTCGATCTGCGACCGCCCTTCGAGCTGCGCGGCCGTCTCGTTTCCGATGCTACATCGGCGGTGGTTCCGCAGGCCGACCTGACGTGCGAGTTGTCGGAAGACGGCGAAGAGCCCATGTGGGGCTGGCAGCTCCACGCCCAGAACCTCGTGATGGACGCCGAAGGCAACTTCCTCCTGCGCGGGCCGGTTTCGCTATTGCTGAGGGAAGAACTGCCCCTCGAAGTCCCCTCGAACCTCTCGCTGCGCGTCGAGGCGCCGGGCTTCGAGCCGTTCGAGCGGGTTTTCGAGACGCACCACGCGCCCCTTCTCGATTGCGGGGAGATACGCCTGATCGGGCGTGCGGGAGACCTCGTCCTCGCGCCCGGGCACGGCCTAGTGCCGGCACAGCTCAAGTGGTTCGACGTCGTGACGTCGGGCGATCCATACCTGTCCTGGAACGTGCGCGATGCCCGCCTCGAGCCCGACGGCGCGCTCGCGATCTTCTTGCTCCGCGACGAGAAGGATCCGCGGCTCCTGTCCGTGTCCGGCGGCCAGGCTCGAGCGTGGCCGGACCCTGCCCCCAAGCATTGCCTCGTCTACGCGCTCGATGAGACCGGGCCGCGCGCCTTCGAGCTGGATGACGCGGGCCGCTATGCGGCCGTTGAGATGCGGCAGCACGACATCGACTTCGACTGCACCCAGGTCGTCGACCGCACGAACTGGCACATCGGCTGGGTCTGGCGCGGTCTGCCGGGTGGGTGCGCCCAGATCCCGGCCTTCCAGACGGGCGAGATCGTGCACATCCGCCTGCAGGCGCCGGCGGAGGGCGCGGACCTGTTCTGGTCGACCACCGGCTTGCCTCCCACCGAGCCGGAAGCGCGCGGCGGGCTCATGCCGATCGATTCGATCCGCGCGCCGATCGTCCTGCGCTGAGCGGCTCGCCGAGGACGTCGTCGGGCGCGGGCCGGCGAACGCCTGAACGCCTTGCCGATCAGCAGCCGGCCGAAGGCCGGTCCGCTGCATCGGCTTGTTGGGCGGCTTCCCGACCCGCATCACGCATCCTTGATCGCGGGCACCTTCTTCGGTGGGAGCCGGACGACTTGTCGGCTCCCGGCGGCCTGACGAGCCTGAGCAGCGTCGATGATCCGATGGAGATCATGGCCCGACTCCCGGGCCATGGCTTCTCGCACGGCGTGAACTTCCTCGACAATTCGATCCTTGTGCGGCATGCGGTCACTCCTGCATGAACTCCACTGGCGAACAGATGACCGGCGGTTCGAAGCCCGTCGCTCGACAGATGGCCTAAATCTTACCCCGGAGCATGGGGTTCTTTTCTTCTTCATAGAATGGTCGCTCTCGCCGTGTTGCCTTCCGCGCGCGGATGCTCCGAATTGAACCTGGACCCTCCGTGCGCGCGATGACCAGCAGATGCCAAGTCGTACGTTCCCGATCGTGTCGCGGCCGAAGGTCGTCCGCTGCATCGGCTTGTTGGTCATCATCGACGCCCCTCCCACCGGCGCGGGTTCCGACTTCCATGGAAGCACGCCACGACGACCACATCCTCTCCGACAATCCGATAGAAAACACTGTACGGAAATCGCCGCAGGTGTGCGCGTCGCGTCTCGCGGTGGACCACCCGATATCGCCGAGGAGATTCGAGTACAGCGCTGAACACCTGACCCACCGCGTCCAAGAACTCGTCACCCAAACCCGTCCGTTGGCCCTCGTACCAGACGAAGCCCTCTTCGAGATCAGCCGCAGCGGCCGGCCGGACAACGAGGCTCACCTCGAGCGGTCCCGGATCTTCCGGAGCACATCTTCCCAGGGGATGCCGAGGTCTCGATCACTCTCGAGATCATCCAACCGTCGGTCCAGCTCTGCGCGCTGCGCATCGGTGAACGGCACGTCCTCAGGCTCGAGGCTGTCCCAGATGTCCCCGAGGAGCGCGAGTCGTTCTTCCGTGGTCAGGTTCTTGATGTCGACGTTCG
>DATKBQ010000587.1:0-4044 GCA_035546375.1 Planctomycetota bacterium
GGGCGTCGCCACCGCGACCAAGCGCGTGCTCGCGCTCGCGCCCGACCTCTTGCCGGCGATGGATCTCGCGGCCGAGATCGCCCTGGAGCTGGGCGACGAGCCCTCGGCGGTGCGCTTGTGGATCCGGCGCCTCGAGCTGCGCGGCCAGGACCCCCAGGCGCAGGCCCGCTTGGGCGCCGCGAGCCCCGCGTCGCTGACATCGGCCGACCACGTGCGCTGGATGCGCGCGGATCCCGAGGGAATCGGGCGGCAGCGCTTCGCGCGCGCCCTGCGCGCCGAGGGGCGCAGCGAGCAAGCGCTGAGCGGTCTGCTCGCCGCCGGGTCGGCCTCGATGCCGGACGAGGACCGCCTCCTGGCGGCGCGCATCCTGCTCGAGCTGGACCGCGCCGGCCAGGCGCTGCGGCTGCTCCAGGACCTGCCGGCCGACTCGGATCTGCGCGCGCGGGCCGTGCCGCTCGAGATCGAGGGGGCGAGCCGCCTCGGCCAGCACGGGCGCATCGAGACGCTCTTGGCCCAGCTCGAGACGCCGCTGGAGCACCGCGCCGAGGACCTGCTCGCCTGCGCGCAGCGCCTGCTCGTCGCGGGGCGGACCGCGGAGGCCCGCAGGATCCTGCGCCACATGGACGCCGACCCGCGGCTGCGCAGCGGCGAGCAGATCCTGCGCCTGGCCCAGGCTGCGCTCGCCGAGGAGGACCGCGCCGTGGCCGAGGACGCGCTGGCGCGCGCGGAGGCCTTCGAGGAGGACGGCGGGCCGGAGCTCGGCTACATCGTGCTCGCAGCCGAGCGGCGCGCATGGAGCGAGCTGCCCTGGCGCGTGCAGGACCTGCGCGCCGCGAGCTTCGAGCCCAGCCCGGTGCAGCGCGCGCTTCTCGACGCCCTTGGCGAGCGGCCGGACGAGGCCGGCCGCCGCATCGAACGCGGCCGCGCGGTCGATCCCATGTGGTCGTTCCTGGAGAGCGTGCTTCCCGCGCTCTCGCCGCCGGAGGAGGGAAGCGGGGGAGCCGCTCGGAGCTCGGGGACGATCGCCGGCGACGCGAGCCTCCTCGGCGACGGCCGCCGCGATCCGCGCCCGCTCCTGGCGCGGGTCCTGGCGCTCGAGCATCCCGATTGGACCGGCTGGGCGACGGCCGAGATGCTCCGCCAAGCTGCTAGCGGCGAGAACGCGCCGTGGTCCACGTGGCTCGCCGCGCGCGGGCTCGCGAGGCTCGGCGAGACGCGCCGGGCCGAGGAGCTCCTGGAGTCGTTGGTGCAGGCCTCGCCCGAGTTCGAGCCGGCGTGGACCCAGCTCGCGGAGCTGGTCGCACGGCGCCTGCGCGGCTCCGACGACGCCCAGCTCGCGCGGCTGCAGCGCCGCCGGCTCGAGGCCCTCGGCGGCGAGCCCGGCGACGACACGGTCGACCTCCTGGTGTCCGCGCGCGCCGCCGCCGCCGCCGGCGACCTGGACGCCGCGCTGCTCGCCGCGCGCGGAGCGCTGGAGCGCGCGCCCGACGATCCCGAGGTGATCCTCGCGGTGTCGCGGATCTACGCGCGGCGCGGGGACTGGCGCCCCGCCGCGCACGCGTTGCGCCACCTGGCGAACGTCGAGCCCGTCTCCAGCCGCAGCGCCCGCGTGGCCGGAGCGCTCGAGCTCTTGGCGCAGGCGCGCACGGCTGTGGGCGACGCGACGTTCGCCGAGGCCGTGCGCAGCCACCTGGCCGCCTTCGCGGGGCGCTTCACCGCGGATCCGCTCGCGGCCCTCGCCCTGGCCGAGGCCGAGCTGGCTGCGCCGGGTGCGGGCACCGTGACGGCGCTGGCGATCGTCTTCGGCCGACTCGACCTCTTCCGCGAGCGCGCCGGCCGTCCGCTCGACGAGCTGCGGCCCGGCGCGACCGCCGCCTGGGCCGCCTTCTACGAGCGCTACGACCCGCCGCGCGCCCTGGAGCTGGTGCGCGCGGAGCTGGATCGGCGACCCCACTCGATCGACCTGTGGCTGCTCCTGGGTCGCGCCCTGGACTCCGCCGGCGAGCGCGAGGAGGCGATCCGACAGTACGAGGCGGTGCGGCGCATGCTCCCCGACCCGCGGGCCTCGCGGGCGCTGGCGCGGCTGTACTCCCACACCGGCCGGGCGAGCGAGCAGGTGCAGGCCGCGATCGAGGAGGCCGTGCGCCTCGCGCAGCTGCCCGGTCCCGATGCCGAGCTGCGCCTGGACTTCGCGCGCTCGCTCGCTTACGCGAACCCCAAGACCCGCGAGCAGGCGCTCGGCCTGGTCGAGGAGCTGTGGTCGACCCGCGGCGGGGGCGCAGGGGGCGAGCTCGTGCTCGAGATCGGCGAGCTGTACGGGACGCTGCTCTGCTGGCGCGGCGATCCGGCGGACCGCGAGCGCGCGCGCGCGGTCTTGCGCGAGGTCGAGACGCTGGCGCGCGATCCGGCGCGGAGGACGCTGCTGCGCGCGATGGCGGGGCTGGCGCGGCAGATCCCGGAGCGAGCGGAGGCCGAGGGCGGCTGAGGGCCGCCGCTGCGGGCGGCCGCGAACGCGCGCGCAACGAGCCCCTGCACGCCCGAGCCCCGTCCCCTGGCTACTGCCTTCCCTCCCCTTCCCTCTCCACGCAGTCGACTGCCGGCGACATCGGCCCGTACCCCTGCGCCTCGAGCACCTCGGCCAATCCGGCGAAGCGGAAGCGCTCGAGCATCGCCTCGAGCCGCGGCAGCGTCTTTTCCAGATTCAAGTAGTGGCGGAAGCGCTTGGTGAGCGGCGCCTCGTGCCGCGGCTGGTCGGGATCGAACTCCCACGGGTGCAGGTAGAAGGCAGCCGGGCGCCCGCGGCGCTCGAGGCCGGCGACGGCGGCGCGGGTCAGGGCGCCGGGGAGCAGGCGGAAGTAGCCGCCGCCGCCGAAGGGCAGGTTGCGGCCGAGGAAGGGCCAGGTGGCCACGGGGAACTCGACGACGCTGCCCTCGGGCGTGTCCACGCGCGAGATGCCGGGCTCGAATCCGGGCACGCCGTAGGCGGGGTGGCGCACCGGGAAGACGCTGGAGTCGTAGCGGTAGCCGCGCCGCGCGAGCACGTCGAAGGCCCACCACGTGGAGCGGGTCAGCGTGAAGGTCGAGGCGCGGAAGCCGATCGGACGCGGCGCGCCGGCCTGCTCCAGGGCGCGCTCGGTGCGCTCCAGGTCGCGCTCGAGCGCCTCGGGGCCGAGCTCGCCCAGGAAGAGGTGCTCGTAGCCGTGGCTCGCGACCTCGTGGGCCGGGTGGCGCTCGGCGATCCAGCCCAGGAAGAAGAACGTCGCCCGCGCGCGGTGGCGCGCGAGCGCGCCGAGGATCGCCGCCATCGCGGGCTCCAGCCGCGAGGGGACGTCGTCCCAGCTCGCGCGCGGGAAACGGCCGCGCAGGTTGGCGACCTGGAAGTACTCCTCCACGTCGAAGGAGAGCGCGTGCAGCATGGTCACAGGAGCTCGCGCACCGCCGCGACGACCCGCCGCGCGTTGCCGCGCCAGGTCAGGTCGCGCTCGACCACGCTCGCGCGGGCGGCACGGCCCAGCCGCTCGCGCAGCGCCGGATCCTCCGCCAGCCGCTCGAGGGCGCCGGCCAGGGCTTGGCCATCGCCCGGCGCGACCAGGAGCGCGTTGCGGTCGTGCTCGAGGAGCTCGCGCAGGTTCTCCTGGTCGGGCGCGACGATCGCGCGCGCGGCCGCCATGTACTCGATCAGCTTCAGGGGCGAGGCGTAGGGGTTGATGGCCGGCAGGAGCGCGACGTCGAAGGCGGCGAGCAGCGCGGGGATCTCGCCGTGCGGGCGCGGCTCGGCCAAGTGTACCCGGCTCGCCACGCCGGCTTCGCGCGCGCGGCGCTCGATCGCCGTGCGCGCCGGGCCCTCTCCGATCAGGACCAGCCGCGCGCGCTCGAGCGCCGGCCGCGCCAGCGCGTCGACCGCCAGCTCCAGGCGATGCCACTCGCGGTAGAAGCCGACGAAGCCGAGCACGAGCTCGCCCGGGGAGAGGCCCAGGGCGGCGCGCGCCGCCTCGCGCGCGCCCGCTCGCTCGGGGTAGAGCTCGAGGTCGACGCCGTTCGGGG
>DATKBQ010000588.1:0-3089 GCA_035546375.1 Planctomycetota bacterium
CGAGCGCAGCCCTCGCGGCGAGCGCGGTGCTCGCGCTCGCTGCGGGCGAGGTCCTGGCGCGCGGCGCGCTCGCGCCCGAGGACCTCCTGCACGGCGACGCCTTCTGGATCGCGCGATGGAACGCTGCGCGCAGCGCCGCCGAGCCCTCCCTGACGCCCGGCTCCGCCGTCAACCGCTGGGACGCGGACCTGGGCTGGGTTTCGGCCGAGGGCTACCGCTCCGAGCGCGTGAACGTCAACTCGCGCGGGGCGCGGGGCCTGCGCGAGGATCCGCTCGAGAAGCCCGCCGGAGAGCGCCGGATCGTCGCGATCGGCGACTCCTTCACCTTCGGCGACGGCGTGAGCGACGGCGAGGCGTGGACCGCGCGACTCGAGTCCGAGCTCGGCGGCGTGCGCGTGATCAACCTCGGCGGACTGGGCTACGGAACCGACCAGCAGTACCTGCGCTTGGTGGGCTCCGGCCTGGACTACGAGCCCGACCTCGTCGTGCTCGGCTTCTACGGCCCCGACGTCAACCGGAACGTCTTGTCCTTCCGCGATTACGCCAAGCCGATCTTCCGCCTCGACGGCGCGGGCCTGCGGCTGGAGAACGTCCCCGTCCCGCACCCCGGCGATGCGCGTGCGGTCTGGTCCGCGCCCGCTCCGCGCTCGTGGCTGGCGTCGCTCGCCGAGCGGCGCTGCCTCGAGCTCCTCGACCAGACGCGCTTCGCGCCCAAGTGGGAGGTGACGCAGCGGATCCTCGATCGGATCCTGGCCGCCTCGAGCGAGCGCGGCGCGCGCTTGCTCCTCGCCTACTTCCCGAACAAGTGGTGGTCGTCCCGCTCCGCCGAGGAGGTCGTGCTCGCGGCCTGGGCCCGCGAGCGCGAGGTCGCGTTCGTCGACGTGGGAGAGGCCTTCGCCGAGCTGGCGCCGGCCGACCAGGCACGGCTCTACGAGGTCCACTGGACGCCGCTGGGGAACGAGGTCGTCGCCCGGAAGCTGGCGCGCGAGATCGAGCGGCTGGGCCTCTTAGACGGCCGGCCGTGAGCGCGCGCTCTTTGCGGAGCGGCCGCCGCGCCGGCGCGACCGGGACGCTCCAGGAGAAGCGACGGGCATGGTCTTCAACTCGCTGACCTTCCTCGGCTTCCTGGCGGTCATGCTCGCGCTCGATCGGGTGCTCACGTCGTGGCGGGCGCGCAAGCTGCACCTCCTGGTCGCGAGCTACGCCTTCTACGCCGCCTGGAACCCGCCGCTCGTGGTCCTGATCTGGGTCTCGACCCTCGTGGACTGGTTCGCGGCCAAAGGCATGGCCCGCGCGCGCACGCCTGCGGGGAAGCGCGCTTGGCTCCTCGCCTCGCTGATCTCGAACCTCGGCCTGCTGGGATTCTTCAAGTACGCCGGCTTCCTGCTGGAGGGCTTCACCTCGCTGCTCACCGCGATGGGCGTCCACTACCAGCCGCCGCCGCTCTCGATCGTCCTGCCGGTCGGGATCTCGTTCTACACCTTCCAGACCCTGTCCTACACGATCGACGTCTACCGCGGGCACGAGCGGCCGTGGGACTCGTTCGTCGACTTCGCGCTGTTCGTGACCTTCTTCCCGCAGCTCGTCGCGGGGCCGATCGTGCGCGCGCGCGAGTTCCACCCCCAGTTCGAGGAGCCGCGGCGCGGCGGGGCGGCGCAGCTCGGATGGGGCTCTGCGCTGATCGCCTTCGGGCTCTTCGAGAAGGTCGTGCTCGCCGACGGCCTCTTCGCGCCGATCGCCGACCAGGTCTACTCCAAGGCCCTGCGCGCCGGCTTCGCCGAGGCCTGGACCGGGACGCTCGCCTTCTCCGGGCAGATCTTCTGCGACTTCGCGGGCTACTCGACCTGCGCAGTCGGCGTCGCGCTGTGCCTGGGGTTCAACCTGCCGGACAACTTCCGCGCGCCGTACGCGGCGGTCGGCTTCTCCGACTTCTGGCGCCGGTGGCACGTCTCGCTTTCGGGCTGGCTGCGCGACTACCTCTACATCCCGCTGGGAGGCAACCGCCGCGGACCAGGACGCACGTACGTGAACTTGATGTTCACGATGCTGCTCGGCGGCCTGTGGCACGGCGCGTCGTGGATGTTCGTGATCTGGGGCGGGTTGCACGGGCTCTACCTCGCGGTGGAGCGACGCTTGCGCACGTCCTTCGGCGAGCCGGCGTGGACGCGTGCGCCGCTGGCGAGCGTCGCGCTGGCGCTGGGCACCTACGCGCTCGTGTGCCTGACCTGGGTCTTCTTCCGCTCGCGCGACATGGCGAGCGCGGCGCACCTCTCGCGGGCCATGCTCGCCGGCGCGCCGGACTCCGGTCTGCTCGGGCCGGTGGACCACGCGCTGGTGCTCGGGCTGAGCGCCGCGATACTCGCGTCGCACTGGCGGAGCCGCCACTCCACGCTGGCGGCGGTCTGGGAGCGCACCCCGCGCTGGGCGCGCGTGCTGGCGCTCGCTTCGTTCCTCGTCCTGCTCGCCCTCGGCGGAGGCGACGACCGTGCCTTCATCTACTTCCAGTTTTGAGCGTCCGCTGCCGGCCGAGCGCTGGCGACGGATCTGGCCGCCGGCGCTGCTCCTCGCGCTGGCCGTAGTCGGGGGCACGGAGGCCGCATGGCGCCTGCGCGGCCACCGGCCCTCGGTCGAGGCCGTCGACGCGTCGTGGATCCTCGCCTTCGATCGGATCGAGCCGGGATCGGCAGTCCTGCTCGGCACTTCGCGCGTGCAGGCGGCGCTCGACCCGGAGATCTGGGCCGAGGAGACCGGCGGACCGGCGCCGATCGTGCTCGCGCTGCCCGGGAACTCGCCGCTGCCGATCCTCGAGCGGCTGGCCGCGGACCCGGAGTTCCGCGGCCTGGTCCTGCTCGAGGTCTTGCCGATGTACGTCTTCGACGCGAGCGGCGAGAGCCTCGAGCGCGGCGCCGGCCTCTTGGAAGCCCACCGCGCCGCGCGCAAGAGCCCCTCGCGCTGGAGCGAGGCTTGGCTCTCGGTGCACGTCGGCGGGCGGCTCGTGATCCGCAACCCGCGCCTCGACCCGCTCGAGCTGGCGCGCGCGCTCCTGCGCGGCGAGACCCCGAATCCCTCCGTGGCGACCCTGCGCGCCG
>DATKBQ010000589.1:0-4276 GCA_035546375.1 Planctomycetota bacterium
CGAGCGCCTGGGGCTGGCGATGCCCAAGCGCCTGAAGGCGCCGGCGGTGCTCAGAATGTAGTGGGAAAAGCGAGGGTCGAATCGGCCCTGGCGCCCCCGTCAGGGCCGATTCACCCCCCCTAACCTTTCAAGTTGGGCTAGCCGCGGCAGCCTCCCAAGCCGACGGAGATGGGCACGAACGTCGTCGACGATCGGCGGATCCACCGAGCGAATCCGCTCGGCCACCGACCGCGGGAGCACGATCTGGTATGGCACCTACAGGCTCTCGAGATCGATGGTGTCGTCACCAGCGATCTCTTCCAGCGATCGGCGCACGCGCTCGGCGGAGAAACACGAGAAGTCCCGCATGGGCTTGCCCCCCCCGCACGGGCGATCTCGGTAGAACCGCCGCATCGACTCGCGTGTGATCTCGTTCGTGCTGGGGCAGTTATCGGGAATCCCGCCGCGTGCGTCACGCCATGGGGCCTCGTCGTGCGTGAGACGACGCAGCTTGGCTGGCGAGTGCTTGCCATAATAGTCGAGCACCTCCAGCACGGTGGTGCGAGCGGGCGATGACAGCGCTTCGGCGCTCCCACCAACCGCTACGACAGACGCCCGCCCCGAGGTCATCTGGTACAGCTCGGGCACCACCGGCCCATGTACCCAGGCCTGGATCCGCTCGGAGAAGAGGGGCCGCCCATGCCATGCCAACGACCAGGCTTGGCAGTAGTAAACCAGCTTCTGGAGCTTCAGAGGCTCGGTCGGACCGAGCTGCTGCAACACCAAATCCGCTACGTCGAGGGCAGAGGGCAGGGGATCGTCGGGATGGGCCACGGCCATACCTGGAGTATAGATCGGACGCTCAAGGGCCGGCCCTCACGGTTTTCCGTGGCCCCCGGGTGGGTTCCCTGTGGCGACGGGGGCCGAAGATCATCGATGAGCCCCGAGAGGTAGCAAGCCGGGGCTCTCATGGGCGACGGCCGGCTCAGAACTTCGCCAGCCGCACCCGCCCGCGGCCGAGCAGGCGGTCGACCTCGCCGGCCAGCTCGGCGTTGATGTCGACCCGGATGTCGCCGCTCGCGCGCACGCGGCGGGTGCAGCCGTCGGCGCCGAGGACCTGGAAGTAGAGCGGGCGGCGGCCCTTGTGGCGCAGGAGCACGCTGCGCAGCTCGTCCAGGCGCGGGCCGTCCTCGGGCTCGAGCGCGACCACCAGGCCGCCGTCGAAGCGGCGCAGGGCGTCCTCGACGCTCATCACGTCCTCGAGGATCAGGGCCGGCTCCTCGCCGCGATCCTCGAGCTTGGCGCGGACGACGACCACGGTGTCGTCGACCAAGAGCGGCGCGAACTGCTCGAAGGCGCGCGGGAAGCAGGTCACCTGCACGCCGCCCTCGAGGTCCTCCAGGCGGAAGCGCGCCATCTTGCGGCCGGCGTAGGTGCCCGACTTCACGACCGCCTGCGACAGGTTGACGATCAGGCCGGCGATCACGACCTCGGAGCCGGCGGGGCGGTGCGCCAGATCCGAGGTGCGCGTGCTCGAGAGCATCGCGAAGAGGCCGGCGCGCTCCTCCAGCGGGTGGCCGGAGAGGTAGAAGCCCAGGGCCTGGTGCTCGGCGCGCAGGGTCTCGGCCCGCGTCCAGGCCTTGCCGTCGTCGATGCCGTCGTCGCGCGCGGCTCCCGGGCGCGGGGCGGCCGGCGCGGCGTCGAAGAGCGAGCCCTGGCCCGATTTCCGGTCCGCCGCCGCGCGCGCCGAGTCGGCGACGGCCGCGTCCAGCGCCGCGAGCACCGCCCCGCGGTCGTGGCCGGTGAAGTCGAAGGCGCCGGCGCGGATCAAGGCCTCCCAGCACAGGCGCGGCACCTCGGTCGGGTCGCATTCGCCGGAAAGCGCGTGCAGCGACGGCGCCGCGCGCCGCGCGGCCAGCCGCTCGCGGCCGGCCATCATCGCGGTGATCGCGCGCTCGCCTGTGCCCTTGATCGCGCCCAGGCCGAAGCGGAGCGCTCCCGCTTCCGGCTCGAAGGTCCAGGCCGAATGGCGCGCGTCCGGGCCGAGCACGCGGATCCCCGCGTGCCGCGCATCGTCCACCAGCGCCTTGACCTTGTCCGAGTTCTCCATCTCGCACGAGAGGTTCGCCGCCAGGAACGCGCTGCGGTGGTTCGCCTTCAAGTACGCCGTCTGGTAGGTGATCATGGCGTAGGCCGTCGAGTGCGACTTGTTGAAGCCGTACCCGCCGAACTTGACCATGTTGTCCCAGATCTCGCGCGCCGCCCCCTCGGCGCAGCCGTGCTCAACAGCGCCGCGCAGGAACTGCTCGGCGTAGCGCTGCATGATCTCTGGCTTCTTCTTGCCCATCGCCTTGCGCAGGTTGTCGGCTTCGTTGAGCGAGAAGCCGCCCAGAGTGCTCGAGATGAGCATCACCTGCTCCTGGTAGACGATGCATCCGTAGGTGCCCTCGAGGATCGCCTCCAGGCTCGGGTGGGGGTAGCTCGTGCGCTCCTGGCCGTGCTTGCGGCGCACGAACATCTCGACCATCCCCGACTCCAGCGGCCCGGGGCGGTACAGCGCGAGCGCCGCGATCAGGTCCTCGAAGCAGTCCGGCCGCAGCCGCCCGAGCAGCTTGCGCATGCCCTCGCTCTCGAGCTGGAACACGGCGAGCGTGTCGCCGGCGGTCAAGAGCGCGTACGTCGCCGGGTCGCCGTCGGGAAGCCGATCGAGGTCCGGCGGGATCCCGCCCTCCTTCTCGACGTTGCGCAGCGCGCGCTCGAGGATCGTCAGCGTGCGCAGCCCGAGGTAGTCCATCTTCAAGAGGCCCAGGTCCTCGAGCTGCTTCGCGGGCCACTGCGTGACCACCTCCAACGCGCCGCCGTTGCGCTTGCCGCTGGAGGTCGTGTCGGTCTCGCGCGCCACGCACAGCGGCACGTACTCGACGATCGGGCGGTCGGCGATCACCACCCCGGCGGCGTGGGTCGAGATGTGCCGCGCCATCCCCTCCAGCTTCTTCGAGTACTCGAAGAGCTCCTCGAAGACCGGGCTCTCGCGCCGGATCGCGACCAGCTCGGGGTCCTTCTCGAGCGCCTCGGCCAGGGGCGGCGCGCCCGGCCCGGCCGGGATCTTCTTCGCGATCCGGTCGACGTCCTTGAGCGGCACGTCGAGCACGCGCCCGACGTCGCGCACCACCGTGCGCGAGGCCATCGTCCCGAACGTCACGATCTGAGCCACGTTCTCCGCGCCGTAGCGCTCGCGCGTGTAGGCCAAGACGCGCTCGCGCCCCTCCTTGCAGAAGTCGATGTCGATGTCGGGCATCGACACGCGCGCGCTGTTCAGGAAGCGCTCGAAGAGCAGGTCGTAGCGCAGCGGGTCGACCTTGGTGATCCCGAGCGTGTACGCGACGATCGACCCCGCCACCGACCCGCGCCCCGGCCCGACCGGGATCCCGTTCTCGCGCGCCCAGCGCACGAGGTCCCACACGATCAGGAAGTACGAAGCGAAGCCCATCTCGCGGATGACATTCTTCTCGTGCTCCATGCGCGCGCGCGCTTTCTCGTCGCCCGCGGGGTAGAGCCGTGCCAGCCCCTCCTCGCACAGCCGGTCGAACAGCGCCTCGGGCGTCTCCTCGGTCTCGCTGGTGAAGCGCGGCACGTGGTAGCTGCCGAACTCGATCTCCAGATCGACCTGCTCGGCCACCTCCAACGTCGCGTGCAGCGCCTCCGGCAGGTCGCGGAAGATCTCGCCCATCTCCTCGCGCGTGCGGAAGTACAACGAGTCGGTCTCGAAGCGGAAGCGCTTCTCGTCGTTGCGCTTGGCCCCGGTGTTGATGCACAGGAGCACGTCCTGCGCCGCGCAGTCCTCGTGGCGCAGGTAGTGGATGTCGTTCGTCGCGACCAGCGGGATGGCCGTGCGCTGGTGCAGGCGCAGCATCGCCTCGTTCGCGCGCTCCTGGATCTCGATCCCGTTGCGCTGCAGCTCGAGCCAGAAGTGCCGCGGGCCGAACAGGTCGCGCAGCTCGGCGGCGACGGCCTCGGCCTTCGCCTCCTCCCCGCGCAGGAAGAGCTGGTTCAGCTCGCCCGCCAGGCACCCCGAGAGGCAGGTCAGCCCCGCTGCGTGGCGGCTCAAGAGCTCCTTGTCGATGCGCGGGCGCGTGTGGTAGCCCTCCAGGTAGGCCGCCGAGGCCAGCTCGAGGAGGTTCCGGTAGCCCTGGCGGTCGCGCGCGAGCAGCGTCAGGTGGTGGTAGCGGTTCTCCGTGCGGTTGTGGGGCGCCAGGCGCGAGGAGCGCGCCACGTACACCTCGCAGCCCAGGATCGG